>DATMLO010000072.1:0-2125 GCA_035570495.1 Allostellaceae bacterium
CGCACCGTGGTGCACACCTATAATTTTCGCCTGAAAGGCGCGCCGGAACAAATGTTCCGCAACACCATCAGCTTCGCCAACACGGTCAACGGCACCGGCTCGCTGGTGCTGACCGACGATCTGGAAATCTACAATCGCATCGGCATGGGCTTGTCGAGCGCCGGCGCCGAATGGATCGAAATCGGCCGCGGATTCGAGAGCGACGTGCCGGATGCCCACGGCGGCAGGCGCGGCCAGAATTCGACCAGCGAGGTTTACATCCGCAACATGCTCGATGCCTGGCTCGGCTACATGACCAACGGCCACGCCGCCATGCGGGAAGCCTCTTAAAGCGGCGATGGCAAGAAAGTCGAAACGCGCTTCACGGCCGGCGACGCGCTCGCGACGACCGTTTGCGGCACGCGGCAGAACGTCTCGACTGCCGGCGCGGCAATTGCTCGACCTCGAACGCTGCGAGCAATTTTTGCTGCACGAGGCGCGGCTGCTCGATGACGGAAAGTTCGACGACTGGCTCGCTTTGTTCACGCCCGAAGCCTGGTACTGGGTGCCGAGCGAGCCCGATCAGGCCGATCCGGTCGAGACTGTTTCCTTGATCTACGACGACCGCCGGCTGTTGGAGACCCGCGTACGGCGCCTCGCCAGTCCGCGCATGTATTCCCAGGAGCCGCGCTCGCGCACCAGCCGCATGATCGGCAATGTCAGCATCGAGGAAACGGGAAAAGGCTTCGCCAGCGTCCGCTCCAAATTCATGATGATCGAATACCGCCGCGAGCAGCAACGGCTGTTCGGCGGCACCGCGCTGCATCGCCTGGTGCAGGCCAATGGCCGCATCATGATCGCCTGGAAGCGCGTCGACCTGGTCAATTGCGACGCGCCGTTGGATGGCATTACGATTCCGTTTTGATCTTCTTTTGACCTCCCCCTGACTTGACCTCCCCCTGAAAGGGGGAGGAGCGAGCCAACGGGTCCGGCCCGAAGTGGCCGGCCCGATGACAGGCTCCGCGAGCAGGTGGGGGTCCGCGGCGGCAACGCTTGCGCAAGCTTAACGGCCGCGGACCCCCACCCTACCCTCCCCCTTTCAGGGGGAGGGGCAAAATTGCGCATCACGTCCCCGTCGGCCGGTGCAGCGCGGTGCGCGTGCGTTGCGCGGTGAGCCATTTCGAGCGGCCCACCATGCCCAATGTGAAAGCGCGCAGCGCCGGCGGCCAGGTGGTCGGCAGGCCCAAAAAATACGAGATGCGCTGGGTGTGCTCGGTCATCGGCCGTTCGTTGCGTTCCCAGGTCTCGAGCGCCGCGGCAACATCGTCTTCACGCGCCAGATAGACCGCAAGCGACAGCGCGTTCATCATGGCGCAGCCGCCGCCCTGACCGATGTTCGGCGGCAGCGCGTGCGCCGCATCGCCGATAATGGCGACACGACCCCCCGACCAGCGCTTGAGCTTGATCAGGTCGAAGCGATCGTAGCGACCCTGCTCGCCGATGCGGTCGATCAGCACTTCGAGATGCGGAAAGGCGCGCTTCCATTCGCCCTTGTTGACCGGCACTGTCTTCGCAATCTCGTCGCTGTCGAGCATAGTCAACGCGATATAGATGTCGGTCTCGCTGCACGGCGTGTAGAGCAGGCGGCGGGTGCCCGACCAGTATTCGATCGTCTTGGCGCCATCGGTTTGCGCGCGCTCCTCCGCGGTCTTGTTCATCAGGAGCCGGGTGCAGCCGTCGACCAGATATTTGCGCTTCGCCAACAGGGCGAGCCCGTCGCGCAGCCGCGAATTGCTGCCGTCGGCGCCGACGATCAGGTCGGCCTTGATGCGGCTGCCGTCCTCCAACAGAAGCTCGCCATCGGGCGTCGCGCCCACCGCCGCCGAATTGACGACGATCTCGACCCCGGCGCGCGTCGCCGCCGCGGCGAGCGCATTGATGACGTTCTGCCGCACGATGCTGAACACGCGGCTGCCTTGCCAGCGGTGCACCGAGATCAGCCGGTCGTCGCCGTCGCGGACTTCGCGGGTATGGGCGAACGGCGCGCCCTTGACCGCGGCGTCATAGGCGCCGACCGCCTCGAGCACGCGCAGGCCGTTTTCGTAGATGTAAATGCCCGCGCCGGTGGTGCGCAGGCGGTCGCCGC
>DATMLO010000073.1:0-13286 GCA_035570495.1 Allostellaceae bacterium
CGACCTCGTAACCGCTCGCCGTCTTGACCGCCCCAATCGGTGCCCAACTCCCGAACTCGCCGGCAGTGACCGCGCTCCCCTGATACATCAGAAACGGCCCAGAACCGCCGCTCGCAGGGTCAAGGGCAAACTGGTTGGCAACCGCCATCAAATCTGTCGTGCCATTCGAGGCGATCATAACCGGTGTCGTGGGCGGATCGACGGCGACCGAAATCGTGTCGCCGTCGGCCAACAGCGTGCTCAGACTGACCGCGAAGGTCGTCTCCCAGTATTGGCCGGCCTCGACACCCCAAGGATTGCGGATGTCGAGCACGCCGGTTGAGGCGTTGATGCCATAGATCGATAGGGCATGGTCGGCGACCAGCGTCTGTTCGCCGTTCGCAAGGTCAACCGCGTTGGTGTAGGAGGAAAGAATGAGATCGTCGCCGGCCGTGAGATCGGCTGCCAAGGCGGCGAACACCGATGCGCTGCTCAGGTTGCCGACGGCCTCGATGGGGTTTAGCGCGTCATTGTACTGGACGAGCGTCCAGCCGGAGCCAGACGCGTTGTAGTCGACGATGCTGGAAGCGTCGGTGATCTCTTCAAGGGTGTATTCCGGCGCGCCGCCGTTGCCGATTGTCGAAAACGAATTGCCGTCATTGACGTTGTTGCCGGTAACGACACCGGACGCCTGCAACTGCGTGTAGGCCTTCTCGACCAAGGCCGCCCAATCATCGGCCGAATTGTTGACGCCATTGGCGGTGTTGAAGATCGTCCCACCGTCCGGCAATTCGCTATTGACGGTGACGTACTGCGCCACCCCGTCGACATAGAAGCGCACCCCATAGGTGCCGTTGCCGTTGTTGGTGATCATCGACTCGATGATCGACGGGTTTTGCTGTGCGACCTCAGCGAGCGGGCCGAGCAAAAAGCAGTCGCCGAGGTAGCCCTGATTGATGTCGTTGATGCTCGGGCCGGAGGCGCCGAACAGCGGCGCGGACACGGGCGAATATGTGATGCTGAATGGCTGGTACCCGCTCATCGACACATAATCGGACGGCAGATCGGTACCGAGGAACCACTTGCCGGTCAGTTCATTGAGCTGGGTCGCCGTCGCACCGACCGCGAGGTTGCCGAGCGATATCGAAGACGCGCCGCCACCGGTCCAAGACGCGTTGGCAGCATTGCCGTTGACCAGCGCATTGACGATGAAGGTGACGTAAGCTGACGCCGTTTCGCCGACATTCAGATTGGCCGCGATCGTCTTGAGGTCGTTGAATTGACTTGCCGACAGGGTCGCGTGGTTGGCGGTGAGCTCGTTTGCGAGGTCGGTGAAGAGCGTCGCCATCGCCGCTTCGGTAACGGTCCCCGAAGCCGCGGCCGCCGTCATGTCGGCCTTCAGCGTCGGGTCCTCCAGGGACGCTATCCACGATGGAGTCACTGAGCCTGTCCGCTTCTGGGGGATTGCACGGGCCCGGGTATCAAAAGCAGCGACAACTTAACGGACGGTAAAATTTTACCCTCATCCAAAGCAGCGCCCGACCGCAGGTCGATTCGTGTCGAACGAGCAGCCGCGGCATCGGCTCGCACGGCGCCGTAAATACGAACGCGCGGCACGTCGAGTTTCAACCTGATTGAGTCAGAACGCACGGGTGATCATGGGCCGAATTCCATGTCGGCTATATCAGGTCCCGGCGAGCCGCCAAAGCGATTCCACGGTGCGAGTGCGCCGGCCGGCCAGGCCTCCCACGCGATTCTCTTACGCGACTAATCCAGGCTCCCGCTGAAGTGGTGGGCCAACCGCGAAGGGAACCGGCGAGCCCTAAATCCCGTATTCGCCATACGGTGAATATCGGCGGATGTTACCGATAGAGGGTATTTACCCTTTCGCTTATGTTGATTTGAACCATGGGGGCGCCTGGCGGAATGGCCGAGGCACGGAAGATACGCATCTTTGTCTCGTCGCCGACCGATGTAGACGAAGAGCGGCGGCGCATGATGGAAGTGGTCGCCGTCCTGAACCGTCGCTACGCCGGGGTCATCGCGCTCGAGGGCGTGTTCTGGGAGCAGACGGTCTACCCGGCGCATGCGACCTTCCAGGCGCAGATCGACGATCCGGCGTCATGCGATCTCGTCATCTGCGTCCTGTGGTCGCGGCTCGGCTCGCCGCTGCCCGCGGGCTGGCCGACCCGGCCGGAGGGTGGTGAGCCTTACGAGAGCGGCACCGTCTACGAATTCGAGACCGCGCTTGCGGCGCGCCGCGTCGGCGAAGTGCCCGACATCTACGTGTTCCGCAAATTGCTCCCCGAAGACCGCGCGGCGCTCGACCAGTTGATGGAACGCCACCCGGCCGAGAAGCTGCGCATCCTCGACTACCTGATCAGCCGGGGCAGCGCCGACAGCCGTGCGGCGATCGAATTGCTGGAACAATTCTGGTCGCGCTGGTTCTATTCGCCCGACAAGGGCTTCATCGCTGCCTTCAACACCTTCTCCACCGCCGACCACTTCGCTGAGCTGGCGCGGCAGGCGATCGATGACTGGCTGATCGGCAAAGGGTTGGTCGCGCGGCAGCCCGATTGGGACATCGAGCATCTCGGCTCACCCTATCCCGGTCTCGCCCCGTTTGATGACGCCCACGCCGCGGTGTTCTTTGGCCGCGGCCGCGTGATCGAGCGCGCCCTGGCGCTTTTCCGCGGCGCGGCCGAAGCAAGCTTTCCGTGGCTCTTGGTGACCGGGCCAAGCGGCGGCGGCAAGTCGTCGCTCCTGCGCGCCGGGCTCGTGCCAGCCTTGACCGAGGAGACGGTACTCGAGACTTGGCGCGTCGCGACGGTGCGACCGGGCGCCGAGGACCCGCTTGCCGTGCTCCTCGGAACGATCGCCGGCGCCGACGTGCTCGGCCCCGCCCTCGCCGAGGGCGACTATCCGACAGCCGCCGACCTCACTCGCATCGCCCGCCTGGCGCCCGAAGAGCTCGTGCGGCCGCTGCTGCGCGCGCTCGACCGTCGCGCCGAGACAGTGCGCGAGCAGATCGCTCGCAACACCGCACCGTTTTCACGCTTGCTCGTGATCGTCGACCAACTCGAGGAGATCCTGCTGGCGCCGCCCGAGCGTCAGGCGGAATTCGGCGCCGTGCTTGCGGCACTTATCGCCGGCGACAGCCGCATCTGGGTCGCCGCGAGCCTGCGCAGCGACCTACAGGAGCCGTTCCTCGAGATCACATCGTTTCAGCCGCTGCTGACGCTCGAGCACGGCGGCCGCGAATTGAAGCTGGCGGCGCCCGGCCCCACCGACATGCGGGAAGTCATCGAGGGGCCGGCCGGGCGTGCCGGTCTCACCTTCGAGACACGCGAAAGCGACGGTCGGAGCCTCGCCGAGGAACTCGCGGCCTCGGTCGGCAGTTCCGCTGATGCACTACCGCTCTTGCAAATGACCCTGGCCCTTCTGTTTGACCGGCGCGACCCGGCCCACAAGCAGTTGCGCTGGTCCGACTATACCGCGATGGGCGGCCTCGAGGGCGCCATCGCCAACCAGGCCGAGACGGTGATGCGTGGCCTATCCGCGTCGGTTGGCGAGGAATTGGGGCCGCTGCTGCGGCAATTGACCCGCGCATGGCTATCGCTCGACGGTGAGGTTGAACTGCGCCCCGCGGAGCTCGACGAAAGCCGCCTGTCGGGGCCGCGCGCCGAACTCGCCAAGGCGCTGGTCACCGGCCGGCTGCTGGTCGCCGACCGAGGAAAATTGCGCATTGTCCACGAAGCGGTACTGCGCCATTGGGGCCGGGCCCGCGAGCTGCTCGCGGCCGATCTCGACCTCGCGCGGCTGAAGGCGCGGCTTGAGCCGCTGGTCGAGGACTGGATTGCCGCCGGAAGCAACCAAAACGATGCCGCCCGGTTGCTGCCGCCCGGCGCGCAACTTGCCGCCGCGGACGCCGCGGTGAAGCGTTACCCGGCCGAGGAGATCGGCGCCGAGCTCGCCGCATTCGTCGCCGCCTCAGTCGCGTTCGAACGTCGCCAGCGCACTCGCCGCCAGCGCATTCTCGCCACCACAGCGGCGGTCTTTGCTGGACTTGCCGTCTTGGCGATCGCCGGCGGCCTTTTTGCCTGGTACGAGCGCGGCGTCGCCGCGGCTGCGCTTGATGAATCGCAGCGCAATTACGAGCTGGCGCTAACCCAGGCGGCCGGCAGCGTCCGCTCGCTCGCCTATGGCTACGAGACGGGTGCGGTGTCGACAAAGATGATGCGCGAGCTGGTCGACAAGGCGCAGACCACCGTCGCCAACCTGCCGCGCGGCGGCGACGAGGTGACCGCGGCCCAGGCCAAGCTGCTCGGCGTCCTGACGATCGGCAACCTGACCCTCGGCAACAGCAAGGAGATGCGCGAATCCGCCGACCGCGAGCGCGCTCTCGTCGACGGCCTGATCGCCAAGGACCCCGGCCGCGCCGAGTGGCGCTGGCTGTGGGCGAACGCGCGGTCGCATTCCTCCGAGGTCATGTTCTGGCAGGGCGACATAGGGGATGGGGCCGAGTTGGCGCGCTCCGGCATCGCCGAGATGGCGAAGCTTGCCGCCGCCGACCCCGGCAACGACAACTTGCATCTCGACCTAATCCGCCTCTACGAAAATTTCGGCTACAATCTGCGCCAGCTCGGCGAGGTTGAGGAGGCTGATAAAGCCTTCCACGCTTGGCTCGACATTGCTTCCGCCGAGGCGGCTCGCGAGCCCGACAACCCGGACTGGCAGCGCTATCTCGCCTACGCCAATGACTCCCTGGCCGACGATTTGTCGATCATGGACAAGCCCGCCGAGGCCGAGGCGCAATACCGCGTCATGGCCGAGATCGGTGAGAAATTGGTCAAGCGCGACCCCGGCAACGGCCTCTATGTCGAGGCAGCCTCGATCGCGCAGCTGCGCATCGCCGACATGGAGTTCGTTCAGGGCAAGCTTGCCGACGCCGAAGCCGAGTTCAAACAGGCCCTCGCCGCAGCCGATGGGTTGCTCAAGATCGATCCGACGAACTATCGCTGGCTCAGTCTAGTCGAGGCGACGCATCAGCGGCTTGGCGAGGTGGCGATCAAGCGTGCCGATTATGCCACCGCGGACAGCGAGCTCGGCACCTACCTGACGCAAACGGAAGACACGCTGCGCAAGGACGGCGCCAACAATGCGGCGTTGTTCTACGTTGCCGACGCCCAGCTCGAGCTGGGCGACGACGCACGCGCCCAAGGTAAGCTCGACGACGCGTTCGACCGCTACCAGAACTCGCTCAAGCTGATCGAGGAATTGACGCGGCGGATATCGACCAACTCGCAGTGGCAGAAATTGCTCGCGGCGACGCACCAGCGAATCGGTATCGTGCTGCGCTCGCGCAACGACCATGACGGCGCGATCGCCGAGTTTCGGACCTGCGCGGCTATCGCGGTCAAGCCGACGATATGGTCGCCGCGGCTGCTATGGCCGCAGGATGTCGACGGGTTCTGTAGCGCTCAATTGAAAGAACTCGGCGGCTAGTATCGCCAGCCGCCGAGGATGATTAGGTCGGCCGCGGCGCGGCCTGACACCGTCATCGTGTAACGGGCTATTTATTATTACTGTTTATTATTACTACTGCTGCTGTTGGAGTTTGTATCTTGCGCGGCTGCATAGGTTCCGAATACCGCAGAGGCGGCAAAGGCGGCGCCGAGCCCCACGGCCACGAGCAACAGGAATGCGCTGAGCGAACGTTTCATCTACGAGCCCTCTCAAGAAAGACGCCACGCTAGATCGTTACATCGCGGCCGGTCGAAGTCAACCGAGACGCGGGCGCTCGGTGAGAGCGATTGAACTACCCCCGCTTCAGTCTGACCCGATCATGCTTTAGGTTTCGGGCATGACGACGGGCCGGACGATTTTCGCGGGCGGCACAGCGGCGCGCCGGTTCACACCGTCGCTGACGCTCTTCGTCGCTCTCGCCGTGTTCGCACTGAGCCTGCCGTTTGGCACGCTCTTGCTGAACGACCCGGACCCCTACTGGCAGATCGTCGCCGGCCGCTGGATCCTCGCGAACCATGCGCTGCCGCAGCGCGAGGTGTTTTCCTACACGATGGCGGGCGCGCCCTGGATCGTGCACGAATGGCTCGCCATCGTTGGCATCGCGCTCGTCTACGACGGGCTCGGCTGGGCCGGGCTGGTCGTCGCCGCGTGCCTGGCCATCGCCGTGACGGTCGCGCTGTTGCTGCGCGCCTTGCTCCGCTACGTCGAGCCGGGCTACGCGGTCGCCGGCGCGCTCGCCGCCTGGGGCTTGATGATGCCGCATTCGCTGGCGCGGCCGCATCTCTTCGTGATGCCGATCGTGGTGCTTTGGCTGACCATACTGGTCGACGCCCGCGCCGCCGAGCGCGCGCCGTCGCCGTGGTGGGCGTTGTTGATGATATTGTGGGCCAATCTGCATGGCGGGTTCGTACTCGGGGACGCGCTGATCATCGCCTTCGCGGGCGAGATGGCGCTCGAACAGCCCCACTTTGCCGCACTGCGCCGTCAGGCCTTCGGCTGGGCGCGGTTTTTCGCCGTCTCGGTCGTTGCCGGCTGCCTGACCCCGAACGGCGTCGCCGGCTTTTTGCTGCCATTTCGTCTGATGGGTATGCACTCGGTGATGGCCAACATCATCGAGTGGCAATCGCCCGATTTCCAGACCGCGCAGCCGCTCGAACCATGGCTGCTTTTGGTGCTCCTCGGCGCCCTGACTTTTGGTGTCAAACTACCCGTCACCCGCGTCGTCATGTTGCTCGTCTTCGTGCACGAGGCGCTGGTGCACCGCCGCTTCGCCGACATGCTTGGCCTCGCCGCGCCGCTGCTCGTCGCGCCGGCCCTGGCCGCACAATTTCCGTCGCAAATGGCCAACGCCTGGGGCGCCCGTCTTGCTCGCTGGGCCCAACCCGCCAGCCTCGGGGGCACGCTCGTTGCCGCGCTGGTCGCGCTCTGCCTCGCCGCGGCGCCGCTGGCGCACGGCATTGACAACGCATCCGGCCCCCTCGCGCCGCGCGCGGCGCTCACCTGGGCGCAGCAGCACGGGGTGACGGGGCCGGTCTTCAATGACCTGAATTTCGGCGGCTATCTGATCTACCGCGGTATCGCGCCGTTCATCGACGGCCGCGCCGAGCTCTACGGCGAGGCCTTCAACAAGCTCTACGACGATGATGCGAAATTCCCCGCCCTGCTCGCGCAATACCACATCGCCTGGACCCTCCTGAACCCGAAGGACACGAGGCTAGCGATCCTCGAAAACCTGCCGGGTTGGAAGCGGGTCTACACTGACGGCATCGCCGTCATCGACGTGCGCGACCCGGCGCCATAACCGCGGCGGCGGAGCCATCGTTTGCCGACCCGGTTCGCTGTCGCGCTCAACGCGCCCCGCTCGATCTCATGAAGCTCGGCTGCGGCGGCGGCGTTGTCCTCGGCTCGTTGTTATGGCGCGGACGATCGCGGTTTCTTCCGCGTTATGCCTTCTATGTGTTTTATCCCGGCCATCTGCTGCTGCTGCTGGCGCTGCTCAAGGCGACGTGGTTCTCGTAGACACCCAACGCAGGCTGTTTGGGCGGGCGGCGGGCCCAATCAACACTTAGCCAATTCATCCCCGAGAAAACGGGCGAGCGCCGTCATCGCCGAACGGCCGGCGACGCGTTCGGCATCGGGGTTGTAGTTCGTGTTGGTGTTGACGTCGTAGGTATAGACGCCGCCGTCGGCATCGTGGATGAACTCGATTCCGGCCACTTCGATGCCGTTGGCGGCGAGAAACGCCTCATAGCGCGCCTTCTGCGACCCCTCGATGTCATCGACGATCGTAAACTTGGCGCGGGGTTCTTCTCCGACCGGGCAAAACGCATCGCCGATCTGGCAGACATCGGCCGGGCAAAGCTCGAACCCGTCGCTGGTATCGACCTCGACCGCGTAAAGAAACCTGCCTCCGATAAACTCGGCGCGGATGATCAGCGCGTTAGGCGAGCGGACGTATTGCTGCAACAGATGGAGCCCATCGACAGGCGGCTCGTAATCGGTGCCGGCGACATAAGCCGCGAGCGCCTCGGTGGTGTGAAACAGCTGCACCCCGAGCCCCTTGCCGCCGCGGTTCGGCTTGAGGATCAGCGGCTCGCCAGCGAAATGCCTGTCGGCCGCTGCGACCAAGCGATCGCTGCCGGCGACAAGCACCGTCTTCGGCGTCCGGATATCGGCGGCTTCGAGCGCAGCGTATTGCCGAGCCTTCGAAATCTCGAGGTCGAGCGCGCGCGGGCCGTTGACGATGCGCCGCCCATGCCCGGCAAGCCAAGCCAGGACGCTCGCCGTCAGCTCGGCCGCGTAGCGATGGTCGCGGGTATGCGACGACGCGCTCATCCGATTGTAGAAGACGCCGGCCGGCGGCGGCCGCGACAGGTCGAACGCGCCGGAATCGAGAAACCAATCGCGCCACGGCAGCTTCTCGGCATCGAGCGCTTTCGCGAGGGGCTCCAGCCAGGCCGCGTTCTCGTGGATCACATGGATGTTCATTTGCTCGAACCTCACCGGCAACGCGTAAAACTTGGCTGCATATACAGATAGAGACGCATTATGCGATCTAAAATACTAATTTTGCATGTTTAATAGAGGCAGCTTTAGCGCGACCCGCGCGCGTGGCTATACTCGCCGCGATTTCCATGCGAGGGACCATGAACATTCGCCGGGCAGCACCGCACCGTCCACTTATGCTGATCGCAGCCGCACTGCTCTCGGCCGTTGTCTCTGGTTGCAATAACGAGCCGGCGCAGCGCAAAGCTTTTATCGAATTCCTCCAGACCCGGATTATCGACAAGCCGGGGCTGCATGTGCCGCACCTAACACAGGAGGAAACGACAAACTTTGGCGACTACGCGAAGCAATACGCGATCATCACCGACTTCAATGACAACCTCGATAAAACGGTCGCGACGCCCATGGCCGAGGCGATCAATCGCGGTTCGATACGATCGCTTGACGATCTCGTGACCCGCCACGCCGATTTTATCGCGGCGCGCGACGGGATCGCTAAGCTGCGCGAGGCGATCGACACGCAGCTGGCCACAGCCGATGCCGCGCATGCGGCGCTCAAGCAGCCAGACGATCTGAAGCCCGTTTTCGACAAGGCTTATGAGCGCGACGTGACGATCCCGACCAAGGCGTTCGAGGACATCTTCCCCGATCTCTCGCAAGTACTCACGGCCATCGTCGATCTCGGCGACTTTATCGAAAAGCACAAGGACAAGGTGTCGATCATCGGCAATCAGCTGCAAACAACCGACCCAGCGCTGCAGCCACAGTTACAGGCGATGATCGATGCGCTGGCCGCGAAAAACGACGCAATCAACAAGGCGCAGGAGCGTCTGCGCCAGGTGATGAACGGCGGTTGAGGCAATCGCGATGCCCCCCGCTCACGTCACCCGGCAGCTTGCCGATTTTGTCGCCGTGTCGCATTGGCGCGACATTCCGCCCGCGGTGCGGCGTGAAGGCATTCGCGGGCTCATCAATTACGTCGGCTGCGCGCTCGGCGGCTGCGGCGACGAAGCGATGGGGCTGGCGATCGGCGTACTGGCGCCTTCGTTCGGCGCGCCGCAGGCCGGGATCATCGGGCGCACCGAGCGCTGCGACCCGCTGAACGCCGCGTTTCTCAATGCCGCCAGCGCCAACGTGCTCGAATACGACGACACACATCTGCCGACGGTGATGCACCCCGCGGCGCCGGTGGCGCCAGGCCTCTTTGCGCTCGCCGAGACGCATGGGGCAAGCGGCCAGGAGCTGCTGCAAGCCTTTATTCTCGGCGTCGAGGTGTCCTGCCGGGTCGGCAACGGGCTGATGCCGCATCATTATCGGCGCGGCGCGCACATTACAGCGACCTGCGGCATCTTTGGCGCCGCCGCCGCGGCCGGGAAGCTGTTGGGGCTCGATCCCGTGCGGATGAACTGGGCGCTCGGCCACGCGGCGACACAATCGGCGGGGCTCGTCGAGAGCCTCGGCAGCATGTCGAAGAGCATCGGAGTCGGCAATTCTGCGAAGAACGGGCTGATGGGCGCGCTGTTCGCCAAAGCCGGGTTTACCGCCGCTGAAAGCGCGATCGAGGGCAAATACGGCTTTGCCGCGGTGGCGAGCGACACGGTCGATCTGGGCAAGATGACCGCCCGGCTCGGCGACAGCTGGGAAATCCTCGCCAACGCCTACAAGCCCTACCCGTGCGGCGTGGTGCTGTTCCCGGTGATCGACGCCTGCCTCGAATTGAGGAAGCGCATCGCCGTGCCGGTGGGTGAGATTGACCGGATCGTGGTGCGCGGCCACCCGCTGCTGCGCGAGCGCACCGATCGCCCCGATGCGAATGACGGCCGCATCGCCAAGGTCAGCCTGCAGCATTCGATCGCCGTTGCGCTGCTGCAGGGCGCGGCGGGTATCGCGCAATTCACCGACACGGCGGTCGCCGATCCGGCGGTGCGGGCGCTGCGCGCGAAGGTGACGGCGGCGGACGATGCGTCGATCCCGGTCGAGGCCGCCGTTGTCGAGGTGCATCTTGCCGACGGATCGAGCCTCAGCGAGCGGGTCGACTCCGGGCGCGGCACGCCCGGTCGGCCGATGAGCGATATCGAATTGGACGCGAAGGTCGCTGAATGCGCGGCGTTTGGCGCACCGTTTGTCGACGTACCGGGGTTGATCTCCGCGTTGCGCGACGTCGAGGCGCTCGACGATGCCGCGCACATCATGCGGATGACGGTCCCGGGCTAGAGTTGGATTGTAGGAAGCGATGGCGAACCGATTGAAGGAAAAGCTTGCGGCCACCGATCTTGTTACGCTGATGTCCGCGCACAACCCGCTATCGGCGCGGCTCGCCGAGGAGGCCGGGTTCGACGGCATCTGGGCGAGCGGGTTTGAGTTGTCGGCTGCCTATGGCGTGCCGGATGCGAGCCTCTTGTCTTTGACCCAGCATCTCGACATGACCCGGGCGATCATCGAGCAGACGACGATACCGATGGTCGCCGATATCGACACAGGCTATGGCAACGCGATCAACGTGCTGCATGTAGTTTCCGCTTACGCCCAAGCCGGTGCGGCGGCGGTGGTCATGGAAGACAAGATGTTCCCCAAGGACACCAGCCTTCTGGCCGGCGGACGTCAGGAGCTGGTGCGGATCGACGAGTTCCAGGGCAAGATCGAGGCGGCGCGAGAGGCCGGCAAGTCGCATGACCTTGTGGTCATCGCGCGCACCGAGGCGCTGATCGCCGATCTCGGTCTCGACGAGGCGCTGAAACGTGGCGCGGCCTATGCCGAAGCAGGCGCCGACCTCCTGCTCGTGCATTCGAAGAAGAAGACACCGGATGAGATCGTCGCGTTTTGCGAGGCGTGGCAGGGATCGATCCCGTTGACCATCGTGCCGACCGCCTACCCTGACCTGACCGAGGCCAAGGCGCGCGTGCTCAAGAAGATCAAAATCATGATCTACGCCAACCATGCGATCCGCGCCGCGGTCGGCGCGATGCGCGAGACCTTCGCGCAAATTCGCCGCGACGGAGGGATCCATCAGGTCGACAAACAGATCGCTTCAGTCGAGGATATCTTCGAGCTGCAGCGCGTCCCGGCGATGAAGGCGGCGGAGAAGCGATTTTTGCGATAGGCTCGGCGTCATGACCGAGATCAATCATCGTCGCGGGACGCGGCGCACCTACCCCAATGTCAAGGGAAAGAGATCGACGCGCTTCGGCGGCAAGGGGCACGGGAACTTGCCGACTAGCGACCAGCCGTGGAAATACATCGACAAATCAATGGGCGGCTGGGTCGCCAAGGCAACATTAGCCGATATCAGGGCCGGCGCCTGGATCGGCAACGACTTTACCAATGGGCATCGTGGAATGGCGCGGTCGGTTCGCGGCGCCAAGAAATTCGTCCGATCGCGGATCCGATTTCACGATAAAGCGGCCACCCGAAGGCTGGCCCGAGACGCCGCGCCGGAAGATAGCGAAAGCTGATCTCCGCCCTCTTGGTTACATAAACAACTTTTCGCCCTTCAGCCCGTCATAGAGCGAGGCGACGTAATCGCCATAGCCGTTGTAGAGCAGCGTCGGCACACGCTGGTCGGTGCCGATCACGCGCTCGGTCGCCTGGCTCCAGCGCGGGTGCGGCACTTGCGGGTTCACATTGGCCCAGAAGCCGTATTCGTCGGACGCCAGTTGCTCCCAATACGTCTGCGGCCGCTTGTCGGTGAATTCGAAATGAACGATCGATTTGACCGACTTGAAGCCGTATTTCCACGGCGTCGCGAGGCGCAGCGGCGCGCCATCCTGCTTGGGCAGCGGCTTGCCGTACATGCCGGTGACGAGGAAGGCCAGATCGTTGGTCGCCTCGGCCATCGTCAGGCCTTCGGTATAGGGCCACGGATAGAAGAACTGCTTTTGCCCCGGCGCCACGCTCGGGTCCATGAAAGTGACCATCTTCAGGTATTTGGCCGAACTCTGCGGCTTCGCTATATCGACCAGCGCCGCCAAGGGGAAGCCGGTCCACGGCACCGTGAACGACCACGCCTCGACGCAGCGATGGCGATAGAGCCGTTCCTCCAACTGCACCTTCTTGAAAAGATCGTCGATGTCGAGGGTCATGGGCTTGTCGACCATGCCGTCGATCTTGATCGACCACGGCCGGATCGGTAGCGCCGACGCGTCAACCTCCTTGTCGGTGCCGAACTCATAGAAATTATTGTAGCTCTCCGGATACTTCTCCGGGGTGAGCGGCCGGTCGAGCGTGTATTTCGGGTTGCGCTTCGCCGGGTAGAGCCCGGCCGACGGATCGGCGTCTGCAAAGGCGGCGCGCGCGCCGAACAGGGTGGGCGCGAGGATCGGCCCAGCCGCGAGGCCCTGAATCAGTCGGCGGCGATCGAGATACACCGCCTCATCGGTCACCGCGCTTTCGGGAAGCTCCCAGCCGCGTTTTCTGCGTATCAGCATCGCACCGCCTCACATCAGACTGCCGCCGATGTAGGGCCGACGGCGAAGCGGCCCAAGTAACGCTTTCGCGAGACCGGCGGATGCGCGACGGAATGGCGCATCGCTGTATTTAATCGGCTACTGCGCCGCTCCCGCCCCGCCGGGTGGCTGTCCCTCGCGAGGCGCGCGTTGTTGTCGTCGCGGCCCGCAACGGCAAGCGGACCGCAACAGCAAGCGGACCGCAACGGCAAGCGGACCGCAACGGCAAGCGGACCGCAACGGCAAGCGGACCGCAACAGCAAGCGGACCGCAACGGCAAGCGGACCGCAACAGCAAGCGGACCGCAACAGCAAGCGGACCGCAACAGCAAGC
>DATMLO010000074.1:0-16993 GCA_035570495.1 Allostellaceae bacterium
CAAAAGCGCAGATGGCGGTTTATACGGAAATCGGCGACGACGAGTTGCGCGCCTTTATCGCGGCCTACGACATCGGCGCGATTCTGTCGTGCAAGGGCATCGCCGAAGGGGTCGAAAATTCCAATTACCTGCTCGCGACGGAGCAGGGGTCGTTCATTCTCACGCTTTATGAAAAGCGCGTTTCGCCTGGCGACCTGCCGTTCTTCATCGCGCTGATGGACCATCTCGCGCATCAGGGCGTCGCCTGTCCGACCCCGGTGCGGGCGAAGGACGGCGCTGCGCTGCGCGAGCTGTGCGGCCGGCCGGCGGCGATCGTCACCTTTCTCAACGGCATGTGGCCGCGACGCATCGCGCCGTTCCACTGCGCCGGCGTCGGGGCGGCGCTTGCCAGGCTTCACCGCGCCGGCGAATCGTTCGCGATGACCCGCCCCAACGACCTCAGCATCGGCGGCTGGCACCGGCTCTACGTCGCATGCGCGTCGCGCGCCGACGAGGTGCAGCCGGGGCTCGCCGCCGAGCTTCACAACGAGCTGGAGGCGCTCGAAGCGGCCTGGCCGCGCGACCTGCCGAGCGGCGTCATCCATGCCGATCTCTTTCCCGACAACGTCTTCTTCCACGACCGCGAGCTCAGCGGACTCATCGATTTCTATTTCGCCTGCACCGACGCCTTTGCCTACGATCTGGCAGTCTGCATCAACGCCTGGTGTTTCGAGCCCGACGGCGATTTCAACGTGACCAAGGCCCGGCTCCTCGTCGGCAATTACCGCGCCGAGCGGGCCTTGACACCGGAGGAGATCGCGGCCCTGCCGTTGCTCGCCCAGGGTAGCGCGCTGCGCTTTCTGCTCACCCGGCTTTACGACTGGCTGAACCAGACCGAGGGCGCGCTGGTGCGGCCGAAAGACCCCATCGAGTATCTGAAGAAGCTGCGGTTCCACCGCGGCATCGCCGACGCCGCCGCGTATGGCATCGATCCCTGAACACGCACCGGACTCGCCGGTCGTCGAAATCTTCACCGACGGCGCCTGCAGCGGCAATCCCGGCCCCGGCGGCTGGGGGGCGATCCTGCGCTATGGCGAGGTGGAGAAGGAGCTCAGCGGCGGTGAGGCGCAGACCACCAACAACCGCATGGAAATGAGCGCCGCCATCGTCGCGCTCGAGACCCTGAAACGGCCGTGCCGGGTGCGGCTCTACACCGACAGCCAGTACCTGCGCCACGGGATCATGCAGTGGCTTCCGACTTGGAAGGCGCGCGGCTGGCGCACCGCCGATAAAAAGCCGGTCAAGAATGTCGATCTATGGCAGCGCCTCGATACCGCGGCCGCGCGGCACCGGATCGAATGGCTCTGGGTCAAGGGACATGCCGGTCACCCCGAAAACGAACGCGCCGACGCACTCGCCCGCGCCGCTATACCGGCGCGCGACAAAGATTACGCCGCGCCGGTATAGCGCCAGGTCTTGCCGTCGCCGGTCACGGTGGCCTCGTTGCGCTGGGCGAGTTGACCGAGCGCATGGCGGATCGAGGTGAATGCCATCGCCACGCCCTTGTCGTTTTGCAGCACCTTGCGGATTTCCGCGGGACGCGCCGTGCCCGACGGCATCGCCTTCAGCACTTCGGCGATGAGGTTGGCGTTGGCACCGCGCTGCGGCCGGGACCGCTTGCGGACAACCGCCTGCTTCGCGGCGGGTGGGCGGCCGCGCCTTGCCGCGGGTTTTGCTGCGGGCGCCTTGGCCTGGCCACGCCCACGCGGCGCGGTGGCCGGAGCGGCCGCGGCGGGACGCGCGACGAAGTCGCGGATCGCCTGCATCGCCGCCGCGTAGCCCGCGTCGTAGGCCTCACGGCGGATCGCCTCGATCTGGTCCTGTAGCTGGGTGAGTGCGCTTCTCGCCATCTTCGCCCCCATTTCCTCCCGTTTTGCCGGCCTGATAGCACGGGTTCGCCGGATTACCTAGTTTCCCGGGCCCGGCTTAACCAAAGTCAGGTCAAGCGCTCGCGCGGCGGTCGCGTTTCGGTGACGAGGTCGCGCAATTGCCGCTTGGCCGGCAGCGGATCAAGCTTCATCGCGCGATCGGCGACAAGTCGCGTCGTGCAAGCGTAGACCACCTTGCCGTCCACCGCGATCGTGCACTCCTTGCAGACATTGGCGTTGATGCAGCTGTAGCGCACCGCCAGCGACGGATCGCGATGTGTTCGCACCCACGCAAGCGCGTCGAGCACCGTCGCGCCCTCCTCGAACGGCACGGCGAACTCATCGTAGCGCGGCGCATCGCCTTCCGCACCGCGTCTCACGTTGAGCCGTGCGGTCTTCATCAGCTCGATCCCGCCATCAAGCCCGCGACGGCGCCCGACACGTTCGGCGCGGTCCGCCAACTCGCGGCCTGTGCCGGGTCGGCATCGGGGAAATCCTCGCGCTGATGCGCGCCGCGGCTCTCGCGGCGGAGAAACGCGCCCTCGGCCACTGTCTCGGCCGCAATCAGGCTGGCGCGCAACTCGAACCAGTCGGCAAGGCTGGCATTGGCGACCCGACCAGGCGCAATCGCAACGTGGCCGAGCGCAGCCTGCATCTCGCGGAGGCGCGCCAACGCGCGCTCGAGGCCGACCGCATGGCGCAGCGGTCCTACATCATCCCACATCAGCGCCCGGAGCTGGTCGAGCAGCGCGGCCGCGGCGACATCCCCGGCTCGTCCTTCGGCCAACTCGCGGATGCGGCCAACGGCCTCCGCCGCCGCGCTGGCGCGCCAACTGGCCTGCCGGTTGGCCGTAGCCGCGAAACGCCCGGCCCGCTCGCCAAACACCAGCGCCTCGGGAATTGCGTTGCCGGAGAGACGGTTGGCTCCGTTGGCGCCGCCGACCGCCTCGCCCGCGGCGTAAAGGCCCGGCACCGGCGACGCCATCCGCTCGTCCACGACGATGCCGCCCATATGGTAATGCGCGATCGGCGACACCTCGACCGGCTCGCGGGCGAGGTCGATGCCGTTTTTGGCGAGACGTTCAATCACCGGCCCGAAGGCGGCGCGCAATTCGCCCGCCGGGATGTGCTCGAACGATAGATACACCCCGCCATGCGGCGAGCCGCGCCCGGCCGCGACCTCCTTGGTGATGGCGTAGCTGGCGATGTCACGCGGCGTCGTGTAGGCGTCGGTCTCATCGCTGCCATAGCGGGTAAGAAACTCCCGGCCGGCTCCGTCGAGCAACCGCCCGCCGAGCTTGTAGCGGAACGGGTCCCACATGATTGGGTCCATGCCGACCAGCCGCGGCGCCAGATGGCCGATCGGGAAAAACTGCACGAATTCCATGTCGACAAGCGGCGCGCCCGCCATCAGCGCCAGCGCGTAGCCGTCACCGCCCATATTCGCCGAGGCGCTGTTGCGCCGGTAGATGCGCGTGAGCCCGCCGGTGGCGATGATCGTCGCTGGCGCCTGGATCGTCACCGGCTCGCCGCTCGCGGTGTCGAGCGCGACCGCCCCGACAACCGCGCCGTCATTGACGACGAGGTCGGTGACGGTGAGGTTCGAGAGGCGGCGGATCGCGTCAATCCGGCTGACCTGCCGGCGCAATGTGGCGGCGACCGCCGGCCCGGTATTGAGGAAATCGACATAGCAGCAGCGTGGCCGCGAATGGCCGGGCGCGGTCACCTGGGCGATGCGGCCGCCGTCGCGCCGCGCCCAGCCGACCTGCCACTCGCCCATCTCGCGGATACGGATCGGGGCTTCCTCGCACAGCACCGCCGCGAGCGTCTCGTCGCAGAGACCGCGCCCCGCCTCGAGCGTATCGGCGAGATGCCAGCGCCAATCGTCGTCGCTTTCCTCGGCGAGCGCCGCGGCGACCGTCATCTGCGCCATGATCGTCGCTCCGCCGCGGCCGACGAGGCTCTTGTCGAGCAACAGCACCTGCCCCGCGCCCGCCCGCGCAGCCGAGATTGCCGCGTACATCCCGGCGCCTCCCGCGCCGACGATCAGCACATCGGCGGCAAGATGCGTGCTTCCGACGGAACACGGTTCTGTCATGCGATCGAGGGTCAACGATAAATGATCCTGGTACAAGGATTGTAGGTGGAGTAAACGGCGCGCTCGGCGCGCGCTGGCGCCCATTGGCTCTTCATGGAGGAGCGGCGTGCAAAGGCGGATCGGTTCATCATCGGAGTCGTTTTCCGCCTCGATGAGCCTGATATGGACCGTGGCTTGCCGTGAATGATCTGGCCGAAAATCCGCCGGACACGACAGC
Source organism: Allostellaceae bacterium (assembly GCA_035570495.1). Taxonomy (GTDB): domain Bacteria; phylum Pseudomonadota; class Alphaproteobacteria; order ATCC43930; family CGMCC-115725; genus DATARH01. The sequence continues at coordinate 4,223 of DATMLO010000074.1, forward strand.
GCCAACCACCGGCGAGGCGCCGACCGGGATGCGCGAGAGCCTGGCGATCGCCGCGCTCGGCGTCGTTTATGGCGATATCGGCACCTCACCGCTCTACACGGTGAAGCAATGCTTTGAGGGCGTCGGTTCGGTGACCGAGGGGCGCGTCTTTGGCGTGCTGTCGCTGATCGCCTGGTCGCTGACCATCGTCGTCACGCTCAAATACGTCATCGTGCTGATGCGCGCCGACAATCGCGGCGAGGGCGGCATCCTGGCGTTGATGGTGCTGGCGCTGCGCGCGACGATGCGCAGCCGCAATCGCTGGGTGCTGTGGGCGGGGCTGTTCGGCGCCGCTCTGTTCTATGGCGACGGCGTGCTGACCCCGGCGATCTCGGTGCTAAGCGCGGTCGAGGGCCTCGAAGTCAAAACTCCGGCTCTCGTCCCCTATGTCATTCCGCTGACGCTGGTGCTGCTCGTTGTGCTGTTTATCGCCCAGCGGCGCGGCACCGGGCGGGTCGGCGGCTTGTTCGGCCCGATCCTCATCGTCTGGTTCACCATCATCGGCCTCCTCGGCCTGCGCGAGATCATCCGCCATCCGACGATCATGTGGGCGCTGAACCCGCTCTACGGCATCAATCTGCTGCGCGAAAATCCGACCGCCGGGTTCATCCTTTTGGGCGCGGTGGTGCTGGCGGTTACCGGCGCCGAGGCGCTTTACGCCGATATGGGGCATTTCGGCCGTGGCCCCATCCGCCGCGCGTGGCTGCGTTTTGTGTTCCCGGCGCTGTTGTTGAATTATTTCGGCCAAGGTGCGTTGCTGCTCGCGCGCCCGGAGGCGGTGCAGAACCCATTCTACCTGCTGGCGCCGGACTGGGCCGTGCTACCCCTCGTCGTGCTCGCCTCGATGGCGACAGTGATCGCCTCGCAGGCCGTGATTTCAGGCGCGTTTTCGCTGACCCACCAAGCGGTGCAACTCGGTTTCCTGCCGCGGATGAACGTGCGTCACACCTCCGAGCGCGAGAGGGGGCAGGTCTACGTCCCGGCGATCAACAACATGCTGCTCGTCGCGGTGGCGGCGACGGTGCTCGGCTTCCGCTCGTCCGACGCGCTCGGCTCGGCCTACGGGATCGCGGTCACCGGGACGATGACGGTGACGACGATCCTGGCCTTCACCCATCTGCGCCGCGGCATGCGCTGGCCGCTATGGCGCCTCATTCCAATCTTTGTGCTGTTCATCACCGTCGACGTGCTGTTCTTCAGCGCCAATCTGCTCAAGGTCGCCGATGGCGGCTGGTATCCGCTGGTCATCGCCTTCGCGCTTTACACGGTGATGATGACCTGGATCTGGGGTCGCGGGAAATTGGCGCGTCAGCGCGCCACCGGCGGCATGCCGCTCGAAATGCTGATCGCGAGCCTGCGCCCCGACCGGCCGGCGCGCGTCCCGGGCACCGCGATCTACATGACCGCGCAGGTCGACAATGTCCCCGCCGCGCTCCTACACAACATGAAGCACAACAAGGTGCTGCACGAGCGTACCGTGCTGATGACGGTGCAGACCGCCGACGTACCGAGCCTGCCCGAGGCGGATCGCCTCGACATCCGCCATTACGACCAGAATTTCCACACCATCCGCATCCGCTACGGCTTTGCCGAGGAGCCCGACATCCCGCGCGCGCTGGCGATGTGCCGGATCAGCGGCTTCCGCTTCAACCTGATGGACACCTCGTTCTTTGTCGGTCACGAGAAGATCGTGCCGACCCGCCGCACGCGCTGGCTGATCCCGTTCAAGCGGCTCTTCGTGCTGCTGTCGGAACTGGCGCTCGACGCCACCGAGTTCTTCCGCATCCCGGTCAACCGGGTCGTCGAGCTCGGCGGCCAGGTCGAGATTTAGCCTTCGTGCTTTAGCGCGGGCCGTAATAGGGCGGCGGCGGGTAGTAGCCTGGCGGCGGATAATAGGCGGGCGGCGGGTAATAAGCCGACACCGGCGGGCGGTAGGAGAATGGCGGTGGCGACCCCGACAGCAGCCAGACCGGCGACGTCGCGACATTGACGGCGGTGCCGACCACCACTCCCGCGGCGCAAAACGGCCAAGCCAACGGAAACGCGCAAGGCGGCGCGGCATATTGCGCCTTGGCGATCGATAGTGGCGCCCCGGCCATGCCAATAGCAAACCCGACCGAAATCAGCACTCGCGAAACGCGCATCATGGGCCTCCTGGTTAAACCCCGCACGTCGAACCAACGCACCGCGCAACGCCGCTAGCCTACTCGCTCCCGACGGCGCGTGTCGTTAGTGAATCTCGCCCTGCTCGGCGAACGCCCTCTTCAGATCCTCGATCGAGAAGCCGGGCCGCTTCGAAGCCCCGATCACCACCGCTTCGCGTCGGGTCAGCAGGTCGACGGCCGCCGGGATCTTTTCCACCGCGTCATACGGCACGACCACGGCGCCGTGACGGTCGCAATGGATGATGTCGTTGGGCGACACCAGCATGCCGAAGACACTGACCGTGCCGCCATATTCGACCAGATGGACATGCGCGTGGCTCGGCATGATCGAGCCGGCAAGCACCATGAAATTCGGCGCCATGGCGTCGATGTCGCGCACCGAGCCATCGGTGATGACGCCGGCGCAGCCGAGACCGGCATGCACATGCGTCTGCACCTCGCCCCAGAACGCGCCAAACCCAATGTCGGGCGCATCGATGTCCTGCAGCACGGAGATTGACGGCATGGGCTTTGCGGCGATGTGCTCGTAATAGCCGATACGCAGCTTGGCTGCGCTGTCGCGGTCGCGCTGATTAGGCTCGCGCGAGCGGATCAGCCCGGTGCGGGCAAAGCCGATGATCGGCTTCATCTCGGGAAACGCCGCGACAGCCGGGCGGCGCGAGAAGCCGTAGGCCCGGCGTTCGGGATTAGTCACCTCGAGCGCGTTGCAGATCGTCGGCGTGTCCCACTGGGTGAGGGCTTTGAGAGCGGCGGCGCTGGGAAAATCGGGCATCAGGCTTCTCCGGCCTTAGAGGAAACAGGTGCCCCGCTTTATTGGCAAAGCCGGCTGGGAGCAAGGGCTTTTCCAGCAACCCCGTTTCGCGCATCATCCAGGCAATTCCGCCGAAAGGACTCAAGATGAGCTACACGGTCAGCCATTTCGAAATCCGCGCCCACGACCAGAAGGTCATGGAGAAGTTCTATACCGAAATCATGGGCTTTATCGTCAGCGACCGAGGCGTGTTGACCGCCGGCCCCGCAAAAGGCCGCGAGCTGATCTTCCTCAGCCACAGCCCCGACGAGCACCATCAGATCGTGCTGATCCCCTCCGACGTCACCGACCAGGGCGGCGGCATCGGCCATGTCGCATTCCGCGTCGACAGCCTCGACGAGGTGCGCAGCGTCTTCGAAAAGATACGCGCGCTGCCCTACACCAAACCCGAGCCGGTCAGCCACGGCAACACCTGGTCGGTCTATTTCCGTGACCCGGAAAACAACCGGATCGAGGTGTTTACCCAGACGCCGTGGCACACGACGCAGCCCTGCCGCTTCGACGTCGACTACGACCAGGACGACGCCGCGCTAAAGACGACAACCGAAGCCGACGCCGCGAAACTCGTCGGCTTCACCACAACCGAGGATTGGCAGCAGGAGTTCAACCGCCGCTTCGAGCTTGCGCCGGCGAAATAGGTGAACTTCCCGCAGTTCGGCCACGTTCGCCTCGCGGATTTCTCGCTAGCGCCCGACGTCGCGCATCTCAATCACGGCAGTTACGGCGCGGCGCCGCGCGTCGTGACCGACGCGGCGCAGGTCTGGCGCGAGCGGATGGAAGCCGACCCGACCAGCTTCTTTCGCGACGATCTACCCGGCGCGACGCGTGACGTAGCCGCACGGGTCGCCGGATTTCTTGGTGGCCGCAGCGAAGACTGGGGTTTTCTCGAAAACGCGACGCAAGGCACCAACGCGATCATCGCGTCGCTCCGGCTGGAGCCGGGTGACGAACTCCTCTGCCTGAGCCAGGTCTACAACGCGGTCGGCAACACGCTGCGCCATTATGGCGAGCGCGCCGGCGCGCGTATCGTGACCGTGCCGGTGCCAGTTCCTTTCATCGACCCCGAGCCGCTTTTCGCCGCGCTGAAGGCGGCGATCGGCCCGCGCACCCGGCTCGCGACGTTCGATCACATCAGCTCCGCCGGCGCGGTCGTCTTTCCGGTCCGCGAGATGGCCGCGATCTGCCGCAAGCGCGGCGTGCCGGTCGCCATCGATGGCGCGCATGCGCCGGGCCAGCTGCCGCTCGATGTGCCGGGCCTCGGCGTCGATTGGTATGTCGGCAACCTCCACAAATGGGCGTTTGCGGCGCGCGGCACCGCGATCATCTGGTGCGCGCCGGAACGGCAGGCGGCGCTGCACCCGGTATCGATCTCGCATTACCTTGGCCAAGGTTTCGCGGCCGAGTTCGATTTCAGCGGCACGCGTGACAGCTCCGCATGGCTGGCGGTCCCCGAGGCGCTCGACTACCTCACCACGCTCGATCCCGAGGCGGTGCACGCCCACAACAATGCGCTGGCCCGCGAGGCTGGCGAGATGCTCGCCGACGCCTGGGGCAGCGAGATTGCCGCCGCGCCCGAGTTCACCGCGGCGATGGCCTCGGTGCGGCTTCCCGGCGTCACGGCCGCCGATCGCACCGCCGCGCGGCGCATCGCCCGCCACTTGCGCGAGGCACACAATATCAGCGCCGGGGTCATGATGATCGCCGGCGGCGTGTGGTTGCGCGTCTCGGCGCAGATCTACAACGAGCTCGACGACTACCGCCCGCTCGTCGCGATCGGCCGCCGCTTGATACAAGGAGACATCCCATGACCCGCGATTTTGTCGGCTACGGCCCCACCCCGCCACACGCCAACTGGCCGGGCGGCGCGCGCATCGCGGTCAATTTCGTGATCAATTTCGAGGAAGGGTCGGAACCGTCATGGGACGTTGACGGCTTTAGCGAAGGCGGCCTCACCGAAAGCGCCAGCGTCGATCCGGGCATGGCGGGACGGCGCGATCTCGGCGCCGAGAGCATGTTCGAATACGGCGCCCGGGTCGGCTGGTGGCGGCTCCACCGCATCTTCACCAAGTACAACATCCCGGTGACGCTGTTCGCCTGCGCCAAGGCGCTTGAAGCCAATCCGCCCGCCGCGCAAGCCATCGCCGCAACCGATTGGGACATCTGCGGCCACGGCTATCGTTGGATCAAACATTTCGAGCTCGATGAGACCGAGGAGCGGCGCCAAATCGCCGCCGCCGTCGAGATGATCAAGGAAACCACCGGCAAGCCGACGCTCGGCTGGTATTGCCGCTATGCGCCGTCGGAGAACACACGCCGCATCGTCGCCGAGAATGAAGGTTTCCTATACAGCAGCGACACCTATAACGACGAGCTGCCCTATTGGACGACCGAGGGCGGCAGGCGGCTCCTAATGGTGCCCTACACCCTGTCGACCAACGACGTGAAGTTCGGTCGCGGCGTCTTCGGCCCCGGTGAGGATTTCTTCCAGTACCTGCGCGACGGGTTCGACGTGCTCTATGACGAGGGTGCCGAGCGGCCGCGCATGATGTCGATCGGCCTGCACATGCGCATCGCCGGCCATCCGCCGCGCGCCAAGGCGCTGATGCGCTTTATCGAATACATCCAGTCAAAGGAGCGCGTCTGGATTTGCCGGCGCGAGGACATCGCTCGGCATTGGATCAAGGAACACTCGGCCGTCTAAGGCCGCCGCACCGTCAGGTCGGCGACCCCGTAGCCCCACGCCTTGAGCAGCGGCGCGAGGCTTTCCCGCCGCACCGTCATCTCACCGCCCGATGCATGGATGACGTCCCCATTACCGGCGCAGATCATCACATGGCCGGGGATGTAGATCAGGTCGTCGCGCCACAAATCTCCAAGGACCGCGATCTCGACGCGCGCGCCGATCGTCTCGCGCTGCATGTCGGTATCGCGCGGCACGGCGACGCCGAGGTCGCGAAAAGCCTGCTGCACCAGTCCCGAGCAGTCGAGCCCGAGAAAGCTGCGTCCCGCCCACAGATAGGGGCACCCGAGATAGAGCGACGCCGCAGCCACTAGATCGGCCGAGCGTGGTGGTGAGATCGCGAGACATGATTCCGGCAGAAACCCGCCGGTGTCGAGCCGGGCATAGGCGGTGTCGCGCGTGGCGGTGCCACTTTCGACAACGACCACCGGGCTGTAGCGGGGGAGGAAATCGAGCGGGTCGGCGCGCAGGTCGGGGACGCGATAAATGTAGGCGCCGCGATTGGCGACGAAATGGGTCGGATTTGGCGTTTCGCCGAGGGCCAGATGCCGGGCGCTGACATAGCCTACATAGGAGTCGGCGCAAGACTGGCACCAGGCCGAAGCCCGGGTCTCGTCGAAGACCAGCACGCGCTCGCCGTAATGGTAATGCGTGTCGAGCGGCGATCCCGATTTCGGGCTGCGATGCACCGGCGCACGGCCGACGATCACCCGCGCCGGGCGTCCCTCGACATAACGCGGCGCGCTAAATCGCGCGCGCAAGGTAATGTCGGCGAGATCGTCGCGGACGGCAAATATCCGCGGATCGAGGGTCATTCCCTGGGTGCCCGCGGAATGACCAGCTGGGTTTGCGTCACAAGCGCGGCGAGCTTGCCATCGGGGCCGTAGATCGAGGTTTGCACCACGATCGTCCGCCCCCCGACATGCAGCGGCACGCTCACCGCCGTGAGCTTTCCGCGCTGGGTTGCCCGAAAGAAATTGCTCTTCGACTCCACCGTCGTGGTGCTCATGTCGGCCGGCTTGTTCAATCCGGCGGTCGTGCCGCCGACATCGTCGGCAAAAGCCATATAGGTGCCGCCATGCACAATGCCGAGATTATTCAGATGCCGTTCGTCGGCGTCGAGTTCGGCGATCACCTTGTCTTTTTCGGCGCTGACGATGCGGATGCCGAAATGCTCCGGCATGTTCCTGCGCGGTTCGACCGTTGCCATCTTCTTCCTTCGCCTGGGTTAGCTGGTGCGCGGCTGCGCCTTCCATGTTTCATAAGCGCGCATCAGATCGCCGAACAAGAGGTCGGCCATCGCCTGATAGCCCGGCGTGCTGAGATGCACGTGGTCGGGCATGGCGAGCGGCGGGCTGGCCTGGCCCATCCGGTCGATGCTGCAGGTGCCGCCCATCGCGCCAAACCAATCCCAATAGACCCAGCCATTTTGCGCGGCGGCACGCCGTTCGATATCGCGCACGGCAGCGAGTTTTTCCGGCTCGTTCCACGCGCACGGATCGCTGCTGCCGCAGGATGCGGCCGTACAGGCATGGTCGTGGCGATTGCCGTTGGGCGGGCCGAGCACCAGCACCGGCACGCCATGCGCCTTCTGCCGCAGCGCCGCGACATCGTCGCGGAACCGCGCGGCGTAGCGGTCGAGATCGAGACCGTCGTCAAATCCCTCGTTTGTACCGAACGCGACGATGATCAGCGCGGGCCGCCGCTGGTCGAACTCGAACGACACGGCTTCGGGCGTCATTTGCTCGAGCAGGCCGACCGTCGCGCCGATCGTGCCATGATTTTCGTAGACGACCCCCGGGGTCTGCCGCTCGATGTCCCAGCCGAGCAGCGCCACCGGCGGCTTCCCCTCGGCGCGCAACTCGATCTGGTGCGCCGGCCGGTCGAGCGGCAGATCGAAGCGGGTGACTGCCGTCACCGCAGACGCCGTCGATACGCGGGCCGGAGCGCCGCCATCGACGGCAACGGTAAAAGCCGAGCCATTAGGCTGCGTCAGGTACTCGACCGCGAAGCGATCGAATCCCTCGGACTCGGTGCTTTGGAGGCTCATCACCGCGTCGCGCGGCTCACTCTCCGCAGCAACCGCGTCGAGCCCGAGCGCGATGCCGGCATGATCGTTCGGCCTTACATGCTTCCAGCCGCGTTCGCTTTCGCCAACGCTGACAAATTGCGGCCGGTAATATTTGAAAGGCACCCCGGCGGGCAGCCAGCCGCGCCCGGCAGCGCCGAACCGTCCCTGGAAATGCTGCCGCATCCGGCCGCTAAGCGAGTCGTTGGCGGTGTGGCTGTCGCCGATCTGCATGATCCGCAACGGCTGCGGTGAGGCGCGGTTGTCCAACACCGCGAAAAACGGCGCCAGCGCCTCGGGCGACGCCAGACGTTGCGGCTCGGCCGGCGGCGGAGGCGGCGCTTCGAAAGAGTGAAAACAGGCCACGAGCAACACAAATACACCGACGGCGAACACCAGCGGCAAGGCCCACGCGGCGCGGCCGAGACCGCGCCGCCGTTTCTCAGTGTCCATTCGCCTGGAGCGAGGGCAGTACGCTAATGATGCGGTCGGCGATCAGTTCATAGCCGGCGGCGGTGAAATGAATGCCGTCGTCGTTGCGCAGCCGCTCGGTTTGGCCGCTGCGGTCGGGGCCGTAGGCGGTGAATTGCCCCTGATTATCAGCGATCACCGTCCATAGCGGCAGAAACTCGCCGCCATGTTGCGCCACCTCGGCCGACATGATGTCGTTGATATAGCTCATGTCAGCCGAATAGGTCGGGCTGCGCGCGATCGGGTTGCCGCACCAGATGATCTTGAGTCCGGCCCCGGTCAACGCCGTCAGGATCTTGTCGACGCGGCTGGCGTATTCGGCATGCCACTCATCGGTACGGAAATGGATATATCGGCCGTCGTCGTCGTGCATATCGAGACGATCGTTGGCGCCGAACATCACCACCGCGATATCGGCCTTGTCCTTGTCGACGAAGTTCTGAACCGGCGCCAGCCACTCGCTTTGGGAATGCACCAGCGCGGCGCCGGGATGCGTGCGGTTCAGCACCTTGTAGCGCGAGTCGTCGATCAGCACGCGCTGCAGTCCGCCCGCGATACCCTGCGCCTGGCTGTCGCCAAAAACCACGACACGTTTAACAGTGGGATCATCGTCGGCGCGCACCGCCGAAGCGGCGCACAGAATCGCGACAAGAACGGCAGCATCAATAAACCGGACGCCGCGCCCGATTCCCTTAAGCCAAGCGATATTCCGCACGGCGACCTGTCCCCCGGCCCCCAACACTCAGGCCGCGCAAATACTGCGGTTTCGCGGGCACGGATGCAAACGCATTTCAGGCGTATCGAGGGGATGCGACTCGCTGTCGCCGCGCCATCGCGACAGCCGCTTGCCGGGCAACGCGCGGCCCGATAGAACCCGCCCGCCCGCCATCGCGCCGCGACAGTCACGGATGCTGTTTCCAACCCTCGATTTTCTCTTGTTTTTTCTGGTCGTCGCTGCGGCTCTGGCGCTGCTCGACCGGCACTTCGCCGCGAAAAAGGCGATGCTGGTCGCCGCCAGCTATTTCTTCTATGCCCAATGGAATTGGCGCTTCTGCTTCCTGCTCGCCGGCAGCACCGCGATCAGCTACACCGCCGGCTTGCTGATCGGCGCCAGCGCCGACCCGGCGCGGCGGAAGCTGGTGCTGACCATCGCCGTCGCGCTCCACCTCATCATTCTCGGCATCTTCAAATATCTCGATTTTCTGGTGCTGTCGGCGAACCAGCTCGCACAGTTGCTGGGCCTACAGCACGAGCTGCCGTTTTTCGAGGTGCTGCTGCCGGTCGGGATTTCGTTCTTTACCTTCCACGGCATCTCCTATGTCACCGATGTTTATCGCGGCGACGTCGAGGTGTGCCGGGCGCCGCTCGACATGGCGCTGTACATGTCGTTCTTCCCGCAGCTCGTCGCCGGGCCGATCGTGCGCGCCGCCTATTTCCTGCCGCAACTCGCGCGTCCCTCGGACGAGCCGGTCGCGGTGGCCGCTTCGCTGCTGCTGATCCTCGGCGGCATGGTCAAAAAGGTCATCATCGCCAATTACCTCGCGACCGGGCTGGTCGACCCGGTGTTCGGCGCCCCAGACCAATATGGCGGCCCCGATCTGTTGCTCGCGACCTACGCCTATGCGGTGCAGATCTATTGCGACTTCAGCGCCTACACGGATATCGCGATCGCCGTCGCGGCGCTGTGCGGCTTCCGCTTCCCGCGCAATTTCAACCAGCCGTACCGCTCGCTGCGCCTGCGCGAATTCTGGCAGCGCTGGCACATGTCGCTGTCGTTCTGGCTGCGCGACTATCTTTACAAGCCGCTCGGCGGCAATCGCCGCGGCCGGCTCAACACCTACTGCAATCTGACGATCACGATGCTGCTTGGCGGTATCTGGCACGGGGCGGCCTGGAAATTCGTGATGTGGGGCGCGTTGCATGGAGGCGGCCTCGCCGCCGAGCGCATGTTGGCCCCACAGCGCCCGATCAGCCGGGCGGCGAAGCTTGTGTCATGGCTCATCGTGTTCCATTTCGTCTGTTTGGCGTGGATTTTCTTCCGCGCCGAGGATTTCACCGTCGCCGGCGTGTTCATCACCGGTCTCGCGCACGGCTGGCGCGAGCCGATCCAGCAGGCGCAGCCGGCGATGGTGGCGCTGATCCTGGTCGGCTTTGCCGGTCAGTTCCTGCCCTCCGGCTCGTTCGAGCGCGTCGGGCTGATGCTTGCCCGCGTACCCTATTGGGGCTTGGGCGCGGCGACCGGGCTGCTTCTAGCGGTCATCAACGCCCTCGGCCCCGAGGGCATCGCGCCTTTCATCTATTTCCGGTTCTGAGACATGGCCGCCCCAACACCATCGCTGAGCCAGCGCGAACGCGCCCCGCTCGTTACCGACGCGATCCCGCCGAGCCTGCGGCGCGGCGGCGCAACCCCGCGCCAGGTGCTGGCGATCTGCCTCGTCGGCGCGATCGTGGTCGCTTGCTTCGCGTCGCGCGACACGCCGGCCTGGGCCGAGCGGCTTGGCGATTCGTCCCTCGACCACCGGCTGCGCAGCATCGCCGGTTCCTGGGACAGCGCGATGGAGCAGCTTCACCTCACCCAGCCGCACGAGGCGCTGCGCGCCGCGATGGGCCGCGCCCTCGACTGGCAATGGGGTCAATGATCCGCGGTTATTTCGCGGCCGGCTGCGGCGGGTTGAGGCGATCGCGAAGCGCATCGAACTGGGCCAACGTCTGCTGCCGGGCATCCTTCAGCGAGGCCTGCTTCGCCACAATATCCTGACGCTTCTTGTCGATGTCCTGGTAGCGCGCCTGCAATTCCTTCGCCGCCGCGTTATAGGCCGCGTAGTCGGCCGTCAGGTGCTGCTGGTCCGCACGGTACCCATCGGCATGCTGCTGATAGGCTTGTCGCGCCTTGTCGCATTGCGCGAGCACCGCCTGGTATTCCTCGGTCGTCGCGGTCGTCTTCATGCACAGCTTTTCGGCGTTGGTGTGCTCGTCCGCGAGCTCCGCGCCTCGCGCTGTGAGTTGCTGGCCGCGCTGCTTGATCGCCTCGCCGGTCGCGGCATTGGCCGCGACTTTGGCGGCGTAATCGTCGGCCTCCTCTTTGAGTGCCGTGCTGGCCTTGTCGGTATCGGTCAGTGCGGCGTCAAGTTGCTCGATCTTGCCGCGCAGCGTTTCGAGCTCCTGGCGCTGGCTCGCATCGTCATCGGCGCGGGCCAGCGCAACGACGCCAAGCGTCAACACCAACGCTATGACAAGCCTGACGGGGCGCTGCACAGAAAACTCCCGGGGTGGTGTTACGCGCGACACTTAGCTGAGGAATTTCGTGAAATCCATTGCGCGCTCACAATTGCGCCGATGCGCCTTCTGGCGCTCGCGAAGCCAGGGCATACTGCCGCAAGACATAAAAGGAGCCCGCCCGTGTTTCCCACCCTGAGCGACGAGCAGCGCCAGTTCATCGCGACGATCCGCGAGCTGGCGCAGGGCGAGTTCCGCGAGCGCGCGCCGCGCTACCAGGACGGCACCTTCCCCTGGGAAAACATGAAGCCACTCGCCGAACTGGGCGTGCTCGGCATGGCGGTGCCCGAGGAATATGGCGGTCTCGGCCTGCCCGTGTTCGACACCGCGCTCGTCCTCGAGGAGATCGCCAAGGTCTGCTACGTGACGGCGATGGCCGTGCTCGGCGAGGTCGGCGCGCAGACCCGGATCATCTCGACCTACGCGCCCGACGCGATCAAGAAACGCGTACTGCCGCAGGTGTGCAGCGGAGAATGCCTGCTCGCCATCTGCATGACCGAGCCCGACGCCGGCACCGATGTCGCCAACTACAAGACCAATGTCGATCATGTTGGCAACAAGCTGCGCCTCAACGGCGTGAAGACGCTGATCAGTCGCGCCGAGGAAGCCGGGTGGTTTGTCGTCTTCACCCGCGTCGACAAAAAGCCGGGCCGCGAGGGTATCGGCTGCGTGCTGGTCGAGAAGGACACGCCGGGTTTCACGGTCACAGGCAGCTACCACACGATGGGTGGCGAGAATCTGCACGAAATCCGCTTTGAGGATGTCGAGCTGCCGCCGGAAAACCTCGTGCTCGAAGACGGGTTCCGCAAGCTCTTGGGCGCGTTCAACACCCAGCGTTGCCTCAACCCCTCCATCTCATTGGGCCTCGCCGAGGGCGCGCTCGAAGAAGCAATCAAATACGCCAAGGACCGCCAGGTGTTTGGCCGCGCGGTCGCCGATTTCCAGGGCATGCGCTGGAAGCTCGCCGAGATGTACCGCGACATCGAGGCAAGCCGCTCGATCCTCTACCGCGCCTGTGCCACCGCGAACCCGTTTCCCGATCCGCTCCTCGCCGCCGCGGCCAAGATCACCGTCAACGAGATGTCCTTGCGAGTTACCAGCGAGGCGATCCAGGTGCATGGTGGTTACGGCTTCACCGACGAGTTCCCGGTGTCGCGTTTTTACCGCGGCGCGCGCTACGGCACGCTCGGCGGCGGCACCA
>DATMLO010000075.1:0-15787 GCA_035570495.1 Allostellaceae bacterium
CCAACTGCCGCTGTTTCGTCCTTGCAACGCAGGGGCCGTCCATACATGACAGTTTACAAGATTGCGCGACACCGCTATGACCATCGCGTAAATCGGCGGAAGGAAGCGTCGGCATGGCCCGGATCGCGCGCGTTCTTGTGCCGGACTTGCCCCACCATGTCACCCAGCGCGGCAATCGGCGCGAGCCGGTGGTTTTCGCGGCCGACGATTATCGCCTTTATCGGCGTCTGGTCGCCGCGGCGCGCCGGGCCTATGGATGCTGCGCCTCCGCCGGTGCGCTTCATGCGGCCGCCCACGGATCGATCAGGGTGAGGCCGCAGCCCTCGAACCCGCCGGCATCACGCGTCGCTAGGCCGGCGCCGTTCGCAAGGGCAATCGCAGCGATCAGCGCATCGAGCCCCTCGATCGGCTGACCCGCCCGGCGCCGCGCGACAATGATCTCCGGATAACGGGCGGTGGCGCCGGCTTCGAACGGCAGGATGCGGCCGGCAAAATCCGTTGCGAACATCGCCGCGGCCGCGAGGCCCGAACGGCGCCGCCCCTCGGGCAGCGCCGCGATGCCAAAAAGAATCTCGGCCTGATTGACGTAGGTCGTCCAAAGCCCGGCGCACTGATGTCCAGCTCCGCCAAGTGTCCTTCAAGGTGCATGGCAAGGTGCGACACGCGCACCAGGGTGTCCGCGAGCGCCTCGAGATCCGCCGCCGGCTCGGTTCGAGGTCGATGCGTCGGAATCGCGGGTGGCTTAGCCCGCACTCAGCGCGAGCACGGCTTCCGGCACTCGGTCGATCACGCGCAGAAGGGCGCGGGCCGCACCCTGCGGCACGAGCGCTTACCCTGTTCCCAACCGCGCACTATCGCGACAGAAACGCCGATCCGGCGTGGCAACTCGGCTTGTGACAGTCCGGCACGCCTGCGAACGCGCCGCACCCAAGCCGCCGCATCTCTGGCTGCATCCGCGTCATCAAAGGCGGCTTGACGTGCGATCTCCGCTTCGGCGGTGGCATCGACCCGCGCCCAATCGGTTCGCGGCGCTACCGGCTCCCAAGGGTCGGCGGAACGCCGCCGGTGACGGCTCCTGCCGCATGCCTCACTATGCGCCGCGAAACACGACGAGGGCGTCTACCGCCTTCACGCCCTGACCTCGCGGCAGCACCATCAGCGGATTGATGTCCAACTCCGCCAGGTGTCCTTGCACGTGCATGGCGAGGTGCGACACGCGCACCAGGGTATCCGCGAGCGCCTCGAGGTCCGCCGCCGGCCGTCCGCGAAAGCCTTGGAGCAACCGGGCTCCTTTGACCTCGGCGATCATCGCCTGTGCTTCCGAGCGCGTGATCGGGCAGCGTCGCAGGGCCACATCGTTGTAGACCTCGACCATCACGCCGCCGCTGCCGAACAGCAGCACCGGGCCCAATTGCGAGTCGCAAGTGACGCCAATGATGACTTCGACACCGTCTGCGACCATCTCCTGCACCGACACGCCGGTGATCTGGGCCTGTGGCGCGGTCGCATCTGCCGCATCTACTCCCTCCCCCATGATAGGGGAGGGCCGGGGTGGGGGTGAATTCGCAGCCCGGTGACCGAGTGGGTTGCCACTGGCACTATCACCCCCTCCCAACCCTCCCCCATCGAGGGGGAGGGCGCTTAAATAGGCCTTGGCATTGGCCAGGATCTCGGCGTAGGCCGCTCGCACTTCATCCGCATCACGCAGGTTCAGCCGAACGACCCCAGCCTCCGTCTTGTGCAGGATATCCGGCGAGTCGATTTTGAGAGCCACCGGATACCCGAGCTGCTCCGCGGCCTCGGCAGCGGCCGCTGCCGAATTTGCCAGCTGCTCGCGCGCGCTCGCCACCCCCCAGGCCGCCAACAACTGCTTGCTTTCGGACTCCGAGAGTGTCGGACGCCCCAGGCCAAGCGCCCGGGCAATGGCCTCGTCCTGCGCCGCATTGCGCGGCGGGGCCGCGGCAAAGCCGTCGGCCAGGCGACGCTCGCGCCATGTATGATAGGCTAGGCGGCTCTGCAGGCCGCGGGCCAGTTTGTCCGGCGTGTAGAAGATCGGTATCCGGGCGTGTTTGAGCTGTGCCAGGCCAGCCTTGGCGTCCCGGCTTCCGGTCCACAAGAACACCACACCCTTGTCGGTCCGTTCACGCTCTTTGATGACCTGCTGAGCTTGGGCGTCCGCTCCGGCGCTCGCCACGACGAGCGTCCCCATCCGCGGATCATTGATCATGTGCTCGATGATTTGCGGGAAGGACTCACTGTTGGCGAAGCCCGTCACATCGGCAGGATTGGCAGCCCATCCAAAGCCCTTCAGGATGCCGTTGATGCCGTCACGCGCCTCCAGCCCGAGCGGAGGCAGATCGAGACCGGCCTGACCGCACATGTCGGCGGTCAGCGAGCTGATGCCGCCCGAGTGGGATACCACCGCGATGCCGGGCGCGCCGGGCTTGGGGGTGTGGGCCAGCAGGTGCGCCGTCTCCAGGAGCTCGTCGTAATCCTGGACCCGGATCACCCCGTATTGGGCAAAGATCGCATCGTACCGGGCATCGGCGCCCGTCAGCGCCGCAGTATGCGAGCGTGCCGCCCGGGCTCCCAGTTCGGAACGCCCGATTTTTATGAGGACGATCGGCTTGCCGCGCTCGGCTGCGAGCTTTGCCACTTCGAGAAATTTGTCGGCGTGCTTGAAGCCTTCGACAAAGCCGGCAATGACCCGAGTATCCGGATCGTCCAGCAGATAGCGGGCGAAATCCGTAAAGTCGAGGTCTGCCTCGTTCCCTGTCGAGATTATATAGCTGAAGCCGATGCCGTTCTCGACCGCCCGCACCAGGAACGGCCCGAACGCCGTCGCACCGCTTTGGCACACCAGGCCGATCGGCCCGGTCAGACCAGACGCGCCGCGCGAGGAAGCGGTGGCCCAGATGTCGTCTTTGACATTCGCCAGCCCCAGGCAGTTGGGGCCGCTGATACGCATGCCCGAGGTGCTGGCAAAGGCGCCCAATTCCCCCTGCAAATCACGCCGGTCGTCGACGCCGCGCTCGGCAAAGCCCGCCGAGATCACGATCGCCGATCCTGCCCCCTTGCGGTGGCTCTCCTCCAGGACATCGAGCACCTGGTCCCAGGGCACCACGATGCCGACCACATCGGGGGCCTCCGGCAGGCTCGTCACACTCGGGTAGGACGGGACCCCCATGATTTCGTCATAACGCGGGTTCACGGCATAAACCCGCACCCGGTCCTTGGCTTTGAGCGCCGCAGCCAGAAACCGCCCGCCATACTGCATCCGCGGTGTGGCACCCACGATCGCAATGGAGCGAGGGTTGAGCATTTTGTGGATCGACGCCATCTGTGGTTCGGTCCAGAACTCCATGACACCCCCTGAAAAGAACGCTTGGAGAATATGACGTCGACCGAGCTCGGTTGCGAACTGCCCGATCACGCAGGATCGCGGCAAACCGCCTCAGGGTAATACTCAAGCACGAGTCGCGGGTGATGAGGCCCACACGGCAGTTGCCCCAAAGCGGGCCGCTCCCCCGCCTTTGCCCTTTTCCCGAACACCTTCCGTTACAAACGCCACACTCGACGATAGAGTAGGAGAGATTTTGCGCTTCTGTCGATCGGCGGCGCGTCATACTGTCGGGCCCGCAGGCCGCTTTCCGCTTGCGGGACGAGGCGGCGCGAGCGCGTAATGCTCATATGGAGAAGACAAAATGTTCAGCCACATCATGATCGGCAGCAACGATATTGCCCGGTCAAAGAAATTCTACGATGCCCTCTTTGCCGCAATGGGCGCTCAACCTGGTGTTGAGGACGCTAGAGGACGCCTGAGTTACTCGCACAATGGTGGCCGGTTCATGGTCTCCAAGCCCATCGATGGCAAGCCGGCAACGGTCCATAACGGTGGCACAATCGGCTTTGTGATGAGTGACGCCAAGCAGGCCGAAGCGTGGCACAACGCCGGTGTTGCGAATGGCGGCGCGTCAATCGAAGATCGGCCCGGCGTGCGCCCAAATGGCGCTTATCTCGCTTATCTTCGCGACCCCGATGGCCACAAGCTCGTCGGGGTTGCCCGGTAGGCTGCCCGATCTGATCCGACACAGCAAAAACTGGGGAGGGCGGTCCTTTCGGGAAGATTCTTCCGCTCTGGTGGACGCCGGCGACCACCAGTGTCCCTAGAGTGCATTCTGATCGTCCAAAAGAATCCGCTTCTCCCGATTTATTGGAAGGAGAACGGCGTTGCAAGGCGCTAACGGACCGAGTTGTAAGCGTCACGCCAACGCTTGATGGCTTGGATGTGGCCGTCGACCGTAGTGAGGTTCGCGCCCATCGTCACGACAGATATGTGGCTCCCGCCAGCTTCGCGCCACGCCGCAATATCGCCAGGCCATTGGTTGTCCCCGCGACTGTATTGCTGGATGGACTCGAAGCCGAATGCATCGGCATCTCTTCCGAGCTCGAGCAGCTTGGCCGCGATCCTCGCCATGATTTGGATCGCTTCGGTTTGAGTCCGGCCCGAGAACAGGAACCCGTCCCCGATCCTGGCCGCCCGGTCGAACGCGGCCGCGCTGAAACCTCCCAGCCAGATCGGGATCTTCCGTTTCGGGCGCGGCAATATCCCGGCTCTGTCGATCCGGTGGTCGGAGTCCTCATGGTCGACCACGGGCTGTTCCCACAGCTTGCGGATCAAGGCAATCTGCTGCTCCTGCCGCTTGCCGCGGCGGCGAAAATGTCCCGACATTTCGAGGCCGTCGTATTCTACCCAGTTCCAGCCGACCCCGACGCCCAGGCGAAGCCGGCCGTCTGAGAACAGGTCGACATCCGCGGCTTGTTTGGCGAACAGGGCAGTCTGTCGCTGCGGCAGGATGATCACGCCCGTCGTCAATCCGAGGTTCTTGGTGACGCCGGCGAGATAAGCGAAGGTGACCAACGGCTCGTGGAACGGATCGGTCTCCTTATAAGGGCCGGTCAATTTCGGTTCTCGGCCGGCTTGAACGGCGCCGAGGACATGATCGTAGATCACAATATGGTCGTAACCGAGGTCTTCCGCCGCCTGGGCAAACGCCTTGACCGCCCCGGTATCGCCGCCCAGTTCGATTTGCGGATAAACCACGCCAGCTTTCATCATCCACTCCTCTTTCATGATATGAGGTCTTGCGCCGGGTCAGGCCATTCGCGTCCGGTCCGGAAGCAGCAGCTCAAACCCCGGCCCATAATCTTCGCCGCGACAGGGTCGCAGCTTACCCGGCGCGATGATGATCGCGAACCGCAAACAGCGCAAACGATCGTCTGCCGTCGCCTCGAAAGCTTCAGCCGCATGCGTGGTCTGCTACGGCCGCACGTTCCGTTTTCGGCGCGTCTCGGCAGTGCTGGATTGCCTCGGCGAAGGTCCCTTGACCGAGTCGACCGCCGACGCTCGGGGCTGTCGGTGGGAATTGATTAAAATGTCCCATACCTGCCGTTCGCGGTGCCCGTCGGGGTCGGCTCAATTGGGTGATAAGCGGCGTCGCACAATCCGGAATCGCTCTCGATACATTCCCGCCGCACGAACCGTGAATACCCCGGGCGTTGCGGACTTCGGGTGAACCAAGCCGACCGGCTCGGTGTTTACATCCGACGGGGATCCACGACGCCATGGTTGCAGCCCTGAGCTATCGACAAGGGAGCCTAGACCATGAAGATCGTCGTCATCGGCGGCACCGGCCTGATCGGCTCGAAGACCGTCGCCATTCTGCGCCAGGGCGGCCATGAAGTTATCGCAGGCTCGCCCAAGATCGGCGTCAACAGCATCACCGGCGCGGGCCTCAAAGAGGCCATGGCCGGCGCACAGGTGGTGATCGACCTCACCAATTCGCCCTCATTTGAAGACAGGGCTGTGCTGGAATTCTTCGAGACTTCCGGGCGCAACCTTCTCACTGTGGAGGCTCCGGCGGACGTCCGGCACCACGTCGCTCTCTCCATCGTCGGCATCGACCGGACCGACAATGGCTATTTCCGCGGCAAGGTCGCCCAAGAGAAATTGATCGTGGCCTCCGGCATCCCGTACACCATCATCCGCGCGACCCAATTTCTGGAATTCCTCGGCGGCATCGCCGATTCAAGTGTGGCCGGCAATGTGGCTCGGCTTCCGCCCGTCTTGTTCCAGCCCATCGCGGCGGACGACGTTGCTCTTGTGGTCGCGGAGATCGCGCTCGCTGCGCCGCGAAACGGCATCGTCGAAATCGCCGGCCCAGAACGAGCGCCGTTCGACGAAATCGTTGCCCGCTATCTGAAGGGGGTAGGCGACCCGCGTGAGGTCGTGCGCGACCCCGAAGCTCAATATTGGGGCGGCCGGGTCACTGAGCACTCGCTTGTGCCGGTGGGCGAGGCGCGCCTTGGCCGCATCGGTTTGGACGAGTGGTTTCGGCGCTCACCTGCTGGGGGCTGATCCTGCATGCGCCAGTCGGAGGATCGGGCTCCATGAAACGCATTTTCTGTTTGGTGCTTGTCGCCACCCTGTCGTTTGGCAGCGTACTTGCGGCTGCGCCGACGTCGAAGAGCGCCAAGGTGACCCTCGTCTACCAGCACCGTCGGGCCGGCCGAGGCGCGGCCCGCCGACGGCTTGGCGGTCGACTTCGTTGTCGAGTCCGATCGTGCCCAACTGAGTGAGATCGTCCAGCGGGTGCGGGACGGACGACTGCGGACGAACATCGGCAACGTCTCGACCCTCGACGATGCCGTCGCCGCCTTAAACCCGACCGAGCGACGCAGTGGGAAGACAATCATCCGCGTTCGTCCGTGAGGACTCCGGGAGGGTGAGCGGTTCTGCCCTCCCACATGGATTGTCGCCGCCTTCCCGCCGGCCGGGATCGTGCTCGAAACCGGCCGGCATTGAAGGCTTGCACCGTACAAAGAAGGGCGCGGCTGCCGGAAGTCCGTTGTCGGCGCATCTCGCCCGTTGCGGCGCATTCCGGCGATCGTCGCGCTTCTCGTCTAAACCTACAGCCGGCACTCAGCCTTGTCGGCGGATACCACTCTTGATAGCCGAACACTCAAATTCGGAAAGAGCCAGCGTTTGCGCGGCGGGCGCAGCGCATGGTCGCATCACCGGAAAATCATGGTCTGGAAAACGTCGGCTCTGTGTGCCACGTTGAGGCTGAAATGATCGGAGGTGTGCCATGAGCCCGCTCGATGTCGCCGACAACAAGGTCGCGGACCCACACGACGGTACGGTCGCCTATGTGCCGCCGCTCCAGCGCACGGCAGGACAGCCGGAGCCGATCGCCGCGCACGGCGGCCTGTCCTACATGGCGTTCGACCGGGACGGCGATGCGGGAACCGCCGCGGCGCTTAAGGACGCGCTCGCGGAGATCGCCGAGGGCGAGGGCCAGCGCCTTAGGGACATGATCGACAAGGCGCCACCGGGCCCGATCAAGACCAAATGGGGTCTCGGGTTCCGCGACTATGACGAGTGTTTGAACTACATCCGCCAGTCGAACAGCATCAAAGCCCCGCCGGGCGGGGTGGCGTTGCCGCTGCCCTATACGGTCTACGAGCGGCCGACCTATTCCGTGGTGCCGTCCAACGCCCTCTGGCGGGACCCGGCGCGCGCTGACGTCGCGGTAATTCTGCGCCAGAGTGAGCAGGGCAACCGGCGGCGAGACCTCTATTTCCCGCAGGTGCTGCGCGATGCGCGGCGCATCGGCGAATACTACCCGGGCCTCTCGCCGAACAGCCCCGAATGCATGGACCGGCTCGGCGTGTCGCTGGCGCACCTCGAGTCCAAGTGCACGAACATCTACGATGCGGCGGAGGTGGAGCGCGTCTATTATCCGGAGATCGAGAAGCTGCTGCTCGAGTTCTTCCCGGATGCGACCGATGCGCTGGTCTATAACCACGACGTCTTCGACAAGGACTACACGGGCGACCGCACGGAAGACCAGGACGGCAACAACCCGGGTGTAAACGCCAATTACGCCAACCTGGTGCACAACGACCTGAACGACAACAGCGGTCGCGTCCGCTGCCGCGAGCTGCTCACCCGCAACCTGCGAAACTTCGGGCGCACGCAGCACTACACCGACGAAGAGGCCGACGCGAAGATGTCGCGCCGGTTCATGTCGATCAACCTCGCCAAGCCGATCGAGACAGTCGAGCAGTTTCCCTTCGTGCTCTGCGCCTGGCCCTCCTTCGCCGACCAGCCCTACATCAACAACTACCGGATCTACGACGACCGCGTCGGCGAGACCACCCGCTTCACCTACCGTCCCGACCACGAGTGGTACTGGTTCCCCCGGCAGAAGCCGACCGAGGTCTCGATGCTCAAATGCTATGACTCTGTGACCGACGGCTCCGTCTCGCGCTGGTCATTCCATACTGCGTGTGTCGACCCGACCGCGCCCGCCGACGCCCGGTGCCGTAAAAACGTCGTGGTCCGGTCCTTTGTCTTCTTCTAGTAGAGAGAGGCTGATCGCAGGGCATGGCGGCGCCGTGCCCTCACCGGGCTATCGGCTTTAATGTCGCTGATGCGCCGTGGAGGGCGGCGGCGGTCGCCGCCGCCCTCCAGAGCGCAAGAACCTCCCGGAAGGACGGCCCTTCTCGGTTTTCGCTCGCCGTAAAGTCAGGTCGCTCTACCGGGCAACCGCGACGATCTTGTGACCATCGGGGTCGCGAAGATAGGCGAGATAGGCGCCATTCGGGCGCGCGCCGGGCGGATCCTCGATCGACGTACCGCCATTCGCAACGCCGGCCTTGTGCCACGCCTCTGCCATTTTGGCGTCCTTCATCGAAAAGCCGATTGTGCCGCCATTGGCAGAACTCGCCGACTTGCCGTCGATGGGTTTGCTGACCATGAAACGGCTGCCATTGTGCGAGTAAGCCACGCGGCCTCTGGCGTCCACGGTGCCGGGTTGTGCGCCCATTGCCGCAAAGAGGGCATCGTAGAATTTCTTTGACCGGTCGACATCGTTGCTCCCGATCATGATGTGGCTGAACATCTCGAATTCTCCTTATGAGCATTACGCAACGGCCCGCCGCCTCCGCCCATAGGCGGAAGCGATCCGAGGGCCCGCGCCAGTATGACGGGCCTACGATCGGCATCAGAGCAAAAATCGTCGGGTGCGGTCACCTGTAGCAGCGGTGCCTCGGACGAAGCGGGAGCGGTCCGCGTTGGGGCATGAAGGGAAGGCCCCGCTGCCGAGGCTGAGCGACCGCTGTCCCTGGGTGAGCCGACCTTAGCCAAGGCGTCCAGCAGCGACGCAGATGCGCCCTCGATCGACCCACGGGATCGATTGAATGCTGACATTCAGGTTGCGCAAGACAAATGCCACAGGCGGAATGTATGAGCGGACTCGGGATAAGGCAACTGGCTTGACCTCATGGCGGCGTGACCGCGTGCCATCGACTATTCTCGACGACAGTCCGTCGAGAAACCAGTTTGAAGTGAGACATCGGTGGCCGGGTCACCTGCCTGCGAAGAGCTACTTTCAATCATTCCAGCTATATCGTTGCCTCAAATGATTTATCTGGTTGAAACGATGACCTTGCTATGCTGGAGCTGGCCAACAATGATACCCGGAGCTACCCCTTTCTCCTCGGCAAATTTGATTACCTCTGAATCCTGGTAAGAAAACCGTGTGATGAACCGCGCCATCGCCCCTTGCGGCACGAGGAAATTCGCGGCGAGCATGAGCGGCCAACCATGTCCTTGTCCGGCAAGCGGCTCAACTCGACCGGTGGCGGCCCCTGCGTTGCGGATGGATGGAAGCATCGGCCGTCCGCGCTTCAATTATTCTGAGGCGAGGGGCGGCGTTCCGGTTGCCAGCCTTCGCGCCCGCGCCCATCATGAACACTCTGACCGGCCCAGACGGATCACGCCCATGCCCATGAGCCTCGCGCCGAACCTGCCGCCCGACAAGCAGCGCGAGATGCTGCGTCAGATGCTGACCATCCGCCGCTTCGAGGAGCGCGCCTCGGCCGACTATCTCGCCGGCAAGATCTACGGCGTCGTGCACTGCTACATCGGCGAGGAGGCCGTCGCGGTCGGCGTCTGTACCGCGCTCGATCGCGGCGACCGGATCATCTCGACGCATCGCGGCCACGGCCACTGCATCGCCAAGGGCGCCGATTTGAACCGCATGATGGCCGAGCTCTACGGCCGGCAAACCGGCTACTGCAAGGGCAAAGGCGGCTCGATGCACATTGCCGATTTCGGCATCGGCATGCTCGGCGCCAATGGGATCGTCGCCGGCGGGATCGCGATCGTCACCGGCGCCGGCCTCGCAGCGCAGATGGAAGGCAAGGGCGGTGTGGCGGTCTCCTTTTTCGGGGACGGCGCATCGAACGCGGGGCCCTTCCACGAGTGCCTCAACATCGCGGCGACCTGGAAGCTGCCGATGCTCTACATTTGCGAGAACAACATGTATGCCGCAAACACCGCGGCCGCCGCGACCCACGCGCAGAGCGATGTGGCGGCGCGCGCAGCCGGCTACGGCATCCCGGGGATCGTAGTCGACGGCAACGATATCTTCGCGGTCTACCAGGCGGCAAATCAAGCTGTGGATCGGGCGCGCTCCGGCGACGGCCCTACTCTGATCGAATGCAAGACCTACCGCTGGCGGGGCCATACCGAGCGCCGCGGGCAGGCCGATCCCCGCGACTTGGGGGAGATCGAAGCATGGAAAGGGAAGGATCCGATCGCGCTGCTCGGGCGGCAGCTCAGGGAGCAGGGCGAGCTCGACGATTCCGGGCTGCAGACCTTAGAGGGCGACATCTTGGCCGCTCTCGAAGCCGCTGTTGCTTTTGCCGAGGCGAGTCCATTCCCGTTACCCGAGCAGGCGACCGACGACGTGTTTGCGGCCTGACGCGAGGACCGGACGATGCGACAGCTTACGTACAACGAGGCCGCGCTCGAGGCCATCGCCGAGGAGATGCGGCGCGATCCCAAGATCTTCTACATGTCGACCGACGCGCTGCCGCCGCTGCTCAAGGAGTTTGGCGCTGAGCGGGTCCGGGCGACGCCGATCACCGAGGCGGCGTTGACCGGGATGGCGATCGGCGCCGCCGGCTGCGGCTTCCGCCCGATTGTCGACTGGCGCCAGGTGACGTTCTGCTTTGTCGCGATGGACCAGATCGTCAATCAGGCGGCCAAGATCCACTACATGTTCGGCGGCCAGGTGACCTTCCCGATCCTGTTTCGCGCGTCGGTCGGCGGCGGCGGCCTGGTCGCGGCGCAGCACTCGCAGTCGCCTTATTCGATGTTCATGAACGTCGCCGGCTTGAAGATGTTTCTGCCGTCGACGCCCCACGACATGAAGGGCCTCCTAAAGACCGCGATCCGCGACAACAACCCGGTCATCTCGTTCGAGTCGAGCCGGCTGATGGCGCGCAAGGGGCCGGTGCCGGAGAACGACTACACGATCCCGCTGGGCCAAGCCGATGTCAAACGAGAGGGCAACGACGTGACGGTCGTCGCCCTCGCCTGGCTCGTTCACGAGGCGCTCGCCGCAGCCGAGGAGCTGGCCAAAGAGGGGATCTCGGTCGAGATCGTCGATCCGCGCACCTTGGTGCCGCTGGATAAGGACACGATCCGCGGCTCGGTGCAGAAAACAGGCCGGCTCGTCATCGCCGACGAGGCGGGGCCGACTGCCGGCTTCTCGGCGGAGATCGCCGCCGTTGTCACCGAGGACGCCGCTACATTCGCCCGGCTAAAGGCTCCGGTGAAGCGGGTCTGCGCCTTGCAGGTGCCGATACCCTACAGCCCGGTCCTCGAAAACCATGTGTTCCCGGACCGCAATCGGATCATCGCCGGCATTCGCGAGGTGCTCCAAGGACAGAGGTCCGCCGCGGCGGCATAAGGCGGACGCATCGATGGCCGCTGCGATCGTCATCGCCGACAGCATCACCCGCGTCGGGCCCGAAGCCGCCGGCGCGGTCGTCGTCAACGCCTCCCATGGCGGCGTCTATGCCGCCTACCTCGCGGTGAAGCTCCATGCCGCCGCGGCGATCTTCAACGACGCCGGCATCGGCCGCGACCGCGCCGGGATCGGCGGGCTCGATTACCTGGAGGAATTCGGCGTCGCCGCCGCGACCGTCGGTCATGACACGGCGCGGATCGGCGATGGCGCCGACATGATGGCGGGCGGCGTTGTCACTTATGCGAACGGGCTGGCCATGTCGCTTGGCGTGAGCCCCGGCCAATCGTGCCGCGACGCCGCCGCCAGGCTGCAAGGGGCACCGCCGACGCACCGCGCACCGCCGGAAGCGCTGGAAGCAGCGTTCCTGCTGATCTCCGAAGCGCCGCAAGTCTGGGCGCTCGACTCCGCGTCACTGGTCCTGCCCGAGCACAAGAACGCGATCGTCGTCACCGGCTCACACGGCGGGCTGCTCGGCGGCAAGCTGGAAACCGCGCTCAAATATGACGTGCTCGGCGCCCTCTATAACGACGCTGGCATCGGCAAGGATGAAGCCGGCATCTCGCGGTTGCCGGCGCTGGACTTGCGCGGCATCGCCGCCGCGACCGTCTCGGCGGCAAGCGCCCGCATCGGCGACGCGCGCTCGACCTACGAGGACGGCATCGTCAGCCGGGTCAACACGAGCGCCGCGGCGCTCGGCCTTGGCGAAGGCGTGAGCGCCCGCGAATTCGTCGCCGGGCTGCGCCGCGCCCTCGCGCGATAAGGAGCGACCGTGACCCTCACCTTGCAAAATCGCCCGTCGGGCACAATGACCGGCGGGCGCGCGCTCGCCGAGATGCTGCGTTTGTCGGGCGCCGGGCCGATGTTCGGCATGGGCGGGTTCCAGCTGCTGCCATTCTACGACGCGATCGGCCTGGTCGGCTTGAACCACCACCTGATCAACGACGAGCGCTGCGGCGCCTTCGCCGCGGATGCCTATGCCCGGGTCACCAACCGCCCCGGCATTTGCGACGGCACGCTCGGCCCTGGAGCCACCAACCTCGTCACCGGCCTCGTCGAGTCGCTGAACGGCGGCATCCCGATCGTCGCGATCGCCGGCGACACCAACCGCGCGCATTCCTGGAAAAACATGACCCAGGAATCCCGCCAGGTCGAAATCCTCAAGCCCGCGGTCAAGGAGCTTATTCGCGTCGAGATGACGAGCCGCATCCCCGAACTGGTGCGGCGCGCCTTTGCGGTGGCGACCTCGGGGCGGCCAGGGCCGGTGCTCCTCGACGTGCCCGAGGATGTCTGCCACGGCGCCCACGATTTCGCGCCGGAGGATTTCGTTGTCGACGAAACCACGCTGAAGGCGCCGGCCCGCCGCATCCGCCCGGATCGCGCCGATATCGAGCGCGCCGCCAAGCTGATCGCCAAAGCAAAACGGCCGCTGCTGCTGACCGGCGGCGGGGTTCACCTGTCCGAAGCGTGGAGCGCGCTCGCCCGCTTCGCCGAAGCGCAGTCGATCCCGGTCGCGCACACGATGACCGGCAAGGGGGGCATCGCCTGCACGAGCCCGCTCAACGTCGGCCTGTTCGGCCGCTATTCACGCATCGCCAACGACCTGATCGAGGCGTCGGATTGCCTGATCGTCGTTGGCTGCAAGCTTGGCGAGATCGCCACCAGGCGCTTCGCGCTGCCGCCGGCCCATATCCCGGTCATTCATCTCGACATCGTCGCCGAGGAGATCGGCCGCTGCATCCCCGCCGAAATCGCGCTGTGGGGCGATGCGCGCGCCGGGCTCGAAGACCTGGCCGAGGCGCTGTCGGATAGCGGTGCCACCGCCTGCTTGGCGCGGGCCGACTACATCGGCGAGGTCGCGCCGCGCATGAAGGCGTGGGCAGACGATGCCGCGCCACGGCTCAATTCGCGCGACCGGCCGGTGCATATGGCGCGCCTCTGCCGCGAGCTGAATAACACCCTGCCGGCGGACGCGATCCTCGTCGCCGATGGCGGGTTCGCCGGGCATTGGACCGGGCTGCTCTACGACACCAAGCAGCCGGGACGGAATTTCATTCCGGATCGCGGCTTTGCCTCGATCGGCTATGGGCTGCCGGGCGGCATCGGCGCCGCCCTCGCGGCGCCCGACCGGCCGGTCGTCGCGATCAGCGGCGACGGCGGGTTCAACATGATGCTGGGCGAGCTCGAGACCGCGCGCCGCACCGGCTGCGGGCTGACCGTGATCGTCGTCAACAACGCCGCCTCCGGCTACGTCAAGGCGCTGCAGCACGCGATGATGGGCGGCCGCTACCAATCGGCCGATCTCAACGAGATGGATTACGCCGCGATTGCCCGCGCGATGGGCTGCGGCGGCATTCGCGTCGAGGACCCCGAGGCGCTGTCGGCGGCCCTGCGGCGGGGCATGGAAGAACGCGACCGCCCGACGGTGATCGACGTCGTCGTCACCCGCGACCCGGCCCAGATGCTCCCCGCGGTCGACAACCGCACGGTGGAAATTAAGCAAGGCGATCGCGTGGCCTGAATTCCGGGTACGATAGCGGCGAGCACACCAAGCGAAAGGCCGTGCCAATGGACATCTCGGGCAAGACCGCCATCGTTACCGGCGCCGCGTCCGGCATCGGCCTCGGTATCGCGACGGCACTGGCCGAAGCCGGCGCCAACGTGGTCATGGCCGACATTCAGAAGGATGCGGTGGAAGCGGCGGCGCACGGCCTCTCCGGCACCAACAAGCGCGTGATGCCGGTCAAGATCGATGTGACCCTGGAGCAATCCGTGCTCGACGCGTTGGCCGAAGCCGAGCGCAATTTCGGCAAGCTGCACATCGCCTGCAACAACGCCGGGGTGCCGATGCACGGCGCCCGAATGACCGACGTGCCGCCCGCCGACTGGGAATTCGTGATCGGCGTCAACGTGTGGGGCATCATTCATGGCATCCGCCACTTCGTCCCGGCGATCCTGAAGCACGGCGAGGAAGGGCACATCGTCAACACCGCCTCGGTCGCCGGCTTCCAGAACCGCCGCGGCACCAATCAGGCGCCGTATTCGATGAGCAAATACGCCGCCCT
Organism: Allostellaceae bacterium; assembly: GCA_035570495.1. Lineage (GTDB taxonomy): Bacteria > Pseudomonadota > Alphaproteobacteria > ATCC43930 > CGMCC-115725 > DATARH01. The sequence goes on from DATMLO010000075.1 coordinate 14,948, forward strand.
GTCGCTGTCCGAAGCATTGGAGCACGAGCTCGAAGGCACCAATGTCGGCGTCTCGGTGCTCTGCCCGGGTCCGATCAACACGAACATCGCGCGCGGCGCCCGCAACCGCCCGGACCACATGGGCGGGCCGCAAATCCGCGCCTCCGACGAAGCGGTGCTGGCCGAGCGCCTGGCCGCCACGGGTCTCGACCCGAAGAAGGTCGGCGAACGGGTCGTCGACGCGATCCGCACCAAAACGTTCTATGCGTTTGTCGGCGCCGTACCCGCCGACGTCATCAAGGCCCGCCACCGCCGCATCGAGGATGCCCTGCACGGCAAGTGGGTCACTCATTACTGACCAGGCTCGATCGAGGAGGCGCCATATGGCCCTGACCCAAGCCGACAAGGCAAAAGAGTTCCGCGCGCTGCACGAAGCAGCCGACGCGTTCGTCATCGCCAATGTGTGGGATGGCGGCTCGGCCCGGATGATGGCCGGGCTCGGGTTTGCCGCGCTGGCGACCTCGAGCGGGGCCTCGGCGGGCTCGCTCGGCCGGCGTGACGGCATGGTGACGCGCGAGGAGGCGCTGGCTCAGGCGCGGGCGATCTGCGACGCCGTCGAACTGCCGGTCTCCGCCGACCTGGAGAAGGGCTTCGGCGACGCGCCGGAGATCGTCGCGCAGACCATCAGGCTCGCGGCGGAGGCGGGGTTGGTCGGCTGCACGATCGAGGATGCGAGCGGCAACCCGGCGGCGCCGATTTTCGAGCTGGGCTATGCGACCGAGCGGATCGCGGCGGCGGTGGCCGCGGCGCGGGCGTTGCCGTTCCGGTTCACCTTGACCGGGCGGACCGAGAATTTCCTGC
>DATMLO010000076.1:0-22068 GCA_035570495.1 Allostellaceae bacterium
CTTCTGCGATAAATCTTTCCCGGTTACCCGGCGTATGCGGTATTAGCCGAAGTTTCCCTCGGTTATCCCCCACAAAAGGGCAGGTTCCCACGCGCTACTCACCCGTGCGCCACTAAGGCCGAAGCCTTCGTTCGACTTGCATGTATGAGGCATGCCGCCAGCGTTCGTTCTGAGCCAGGATCAAACTCTCATGTTCATCCTGACTACGGCGTCCCAGGTCCCGAAGAACCCGGGCGTTCGCAATCACTCAAAGGACACTGACTACCTTACTCATCGAGACTACGGACAAGCCGCAGCCTCTTCTGCGCAGGCATCCAGCGTCCTTAGACGCCGCCGCCCACGCATCCCTTCCTACATTCCCACAATGTCAAATGGCAGACCCCGCGACGGCTGACCGCCGCAAGGGGAGCGGTATGTAAGCCCTCAGCCCCCTAGCGTCAACCGCTTTCCGCGCGTTTTTTCAAATATCCGTCATGAAACTCGTAAGCAGCTGATTCGGATCGCGCTTTAGACGCTCTCCGCACCGTAATAAAGCGTCACCGTGTGCTTCGCTTCGGCGAAAAACAGCCAGCGCTCGAGGACAAGGCCCAGCGCCGCGCTCGCCACCGCGAAGGCCGCCGCGATCACCGAGCCGGAGATCAGCGCGACAAGCGTCAAAATGAGGGGGCCGGCAAACGCCGTGATCCGCGCGATCAGCCGCAGCCGCACGCGATGCTTGCGCCCAATACGGAAGCCCATCTCTTTCAGCAGATAATTTTCTTCGGTGTTCGGCGGCTCGAGCATGCGCACCGTGCCGCGCCGGCCGAGGCCGGTTGCACTCGCGATCGTGCTCGGCCCGCTGCTGATGTCGATAAAGCGCCAGTAGCTCTCCTTAAGCCACCAGGCAACGGCGATCACGACCAGCGTCAGGACGGGAATACCTTTGGGAAGCGCCCAGAACCGCACGAGCAGATCGAGCAGCAGCATCCCGGCCATCAGGCCAAGCATCAGATAGTTCGGCACGACCCAGCGGTTGTGCCATTGGTGCACCGGCTTCAAGGTCGCATAGATCATGCCCGTGCAGAGGATCGTCACGGCAGAAAGCATCGCCGCGAGGAAGCCGCATAGGCCAAAAAGCCCATTGGTCCGCCCGAAAAAGAACCAGCCAGCGCCGAAGGCTGCCGCCGGTACAAACGTCAACACCGCGAACACGCCTTCGCGCGACAGCCACGAGGTCCGCCACTGCGAGAAGGCGCGCCAAGCTCGTTCCGGCCGGCCGAGATGCAGGGTCGACGACATTAGGCCGGCAATGGCCAATGCCACCGCGACGGCAAGCGAAACAAACGCGAACCAGCGATTGTCCGGCACGAGGCCGAGTGGCGCCGCGATCCCGGTCAGCAGCAACAGGCCGAAGCCCGCTCCGGAGGCAGTGCTGAAGAAAACGATTGAAAAGGCGGGGTTCATCGCGGGCGGGCTTAGCGTGACAGCAGCCGGTCGACCCAGCGCCACAGCCGGCTTTCGTCGCCTGGCTCCGGCGCGGCCGCCACGGCCACCACTGGAGCCGCGACGGCTCGCTGGTGGCGCGGCGGCAGGTATTTGTTGACCGGACGATAGCCGAGTTCGGGCATCAAATCCTTGCCGCCGCGCTCCGCGACCAGCTCGGATACCGCCGAACTCGGGTCGCCGAGATCGCCGTAGTGCCGCGCGCTCGTCGGACAGACCATCACACAGGCCGGCACCCGCTGGTCCTCGGCAAGGTTATCGTTGTAGATGCGGTCGATGCAGAGAGTGCATTTCTTCATGACTCCCTGGTCTTCGTCGAACTCGCGCGCGCCATAGGGGCACGCCCATGAACATAATTTGCAGCCGATGCAGATATCCGCGTTGACCAGCACGATGCCGTCCTCAGCACGCTTGTAGGACGCGCCCGTCGGACACACGGTGACGCAGGCCGGCTCCTCGCAATGCAGACAAGAGCGCGGAAAATGGACAGTGCGCGCGCCCTCGCCGTCTCCTTCCTCGAAGGAGTGGACGCGGTTGAACCACACGCCCCATTGGTCGGCGCCGTAGGGATTGAAATCAGGTAGCGGCGCCGAGTGACCGCCGCTGTTCCATTCCTTGCATGCGGTGGCGCAGGCATGGCAACCAACGCAGACGTCTAGGTCGATGACTAGGCCAAGCTTCTTGGCGCTTGGCGGCGGCAGATCGGTCATCGGAGCCGCTCACCATAACGCAGGATGCCCGGTGTCGCCGGCAGCGAGGCGGGATGGCCAAGGGTTGGGAAATGCGGCGCGCTCTCGCCAGCTTCGGCCGCCGGCGCCTTTTCGACGCGCACCCGCAAATCGTACCAAGCCGCCTGGCCGGTGATCGGGTCGGCATTGCTTTCCGGCGCATCGGGCAATGTCTCGGCGATCAGATGATTGAGCAGAAAGCCGCGGCTGAATTCGGGCGAGTCAGCCGCGAGGCTCCACGCGCCGGCGCGCTTGCCGATTGCGTTCCAGGTCCACACCGTGTTCGGGTTGACCCCGTCCATCAGCTTGAGCTGCGCCTTGATGCGCCCAGCGTGGCTCGACACCCATACCCAGTCGTCATCCTGCAGCCCTAAACCATTTGCAGTGACTCTGTTCATAAACAGGCGGTTAGCACCCAATATTTGACGCAGCCAGGCATTCTGCGAACCCCAGGAATGGTACATCGGCATCGGCCGCTGGGTGACCGCGTTCAACGGAAAAGCCTCGGTGTCGACCCGCGCACCCTCGAACGGCGGATACCAGATCGGCAACGGGTCGAAGTAGGTCTCGATCCGCTGTTTGAGTCGCTCGGGCGGCCGCACATCGCCATGGCCCTGCGCCGCGAGCCGGAATTTCTGCAACGGCTCGACATAAAGCTGCAAGATGATCGGCTCGGCATTGCCGATGAGTCCCATCGCGACGGCGTTGTCGAGATAGGCCCGGTTGGCGTGCTTGTAATAATGCTGCTCGTCGGGGAGCTGCCATTTCCAGAAGCAGCCATTGTCGATGTAACGCTGGAGCTGGTCAGGGTTTGGGGGGCCTTTGCCGTGCGCCTCGCCGTTTTCGCCGCGCCAACCGGCGAGCGGCCCGATCCCCGGCGCGCGCTCGTGATAGGTGAGGTAATCCTTGTAGCCAGCCGGGTAGCGCGCCTCGCCATTGCTGGTGACAAAGGCAGGCAGGCCGAGCCGAGCGCCGAGATCGATCAGCACATCCTGAAACGGCCGCACGTCGCGATCGGGTTTGAGGATCGGCTGGCGGATCGAATCCGCCGGCCCATCGACCTTGCCGATCGGCCGGTCGAGGATCGAGATGGCGTCCCACCGCTCGAGGTACGTCGTGTCAGGGAGGATCAGGTCGGCATAGGCGACCATCTCCGAATAGAACGCGTCGGAATAGATGATGTGCGGGATCTTGTACGCGCCGGTCGCAGGGTCCTTGTCGGTCAGCATGCGCATCGTCTCGGTTGTGTTCATCGCCGAGTTCCACGCCATGTTGGCCATGTACATAAAGAGCGTGTCGATCTTGTACGGATCGCCCGCCCAGGCGTTCTTGATGACCATATGCATCATGCCGTGAGCGGCGATCGGCGCGTCCCAAGAGAACGCCTTGTCGATGCGTTGCGGGTTGCCGTCGCCATCGAGAATCAAATCCTCCGGCCCCATCGGGTAGCCAAGCGGCGCGCCGCCCAACGGCTTGCCGGCCTCGACCTGGCCCGGCTTGCCGGCGGGCTTCGGCCCCGGCGGACAGGGTTTGGGGTGCGGCGCCTTGTAGCGCCAGCCGCCCGGCACATCGATCGTGCCGAGCAGCAGCTGGAGCAGATGCAGTGCACGGCAGGTCTGGAACCCGTTCGAATGCGCCGAGATGCCGCGCATCGCGTGCATCCCGACTGGCCTGCCGCGCATTGTCTCGTGCCGCCGCCCGGCCCAATCGGTCCACGGCACCGGTAGCTCGATGGCCTCCTCGAACGCGACGTGCGCGATCTCGGCAGCCAGCTCCTTGATCCGCTCCGACGGCACACCGCAGGTCTTGGCGACCGCTTCCGGCGCGTATTGCGGATCGAGATAACGTTCGGCGATCAACTGGAACACCGGCACGGCCTTGCGCCCGTCGGGCAAAGTCGCCTCGCCGACCATGCGCATCTCGACATCGGCATCGAGCGCGCTCGCCACCTCGCCGTCCTTACCGAGCACCAACGGCGCACCGTCATCATTGCGGGCGAAGAGCCCGTCTTGCGCCGTGCCCGGCGCCTGGATGACGAGCCACCCGGCATTGGTGTAACGCGCGAGATAATCGAGATCGATCTTGTCGGCCTTTAGCAGCTCGTGGATCAGCGACAGCACGAAGATACCGTCGGTGCCTGGGCGAACGCCGATCCACTCGTCGGCGATCGCCGAGTAACCCGTGCGCACCGGGTTGATCGAGATCGACTTCGCGCCGTGGCGCTTCATCGCCGACAGGTGGATTTTGATCGGGTTCGAATCGTGATCCTCGGCGACCCCGAAGAGCAGCACGAGCTTTGTACGCTCCCAATCGGGCTCACCGAACTCCCAGAAACTGCCGCCGAGCGTGTACATCCCGGCCGCGGCCATGTTGACCGAACAGAACCCGCCATGCGCGGCGAAATTGGGTGTGCCGAACTGCGTCGCCCAGAATCCCGTCAGCGATTGCGACTGGTCGCGCCCGGTGAAGAAAGCGAGCTTTTTCGGGTTATCGGCCCTGATCTTCGAGAGCCACTCGACAGCAGTCGCGATCGCCTCTTCCCATTCGATTTCGCGAAATTCGCCGGTGCCGCGTTCACCGACCCGCATCAGCGGCTTGCGGAGCTTCGCCGGCGACTGCTGATGCATGATCCCGGCGGCGCCCTTGCCGCAGATGACGCCGCGGTTCACCGGATGGCGCGGGTTGCCCTCGATGTAGCGAACGCCGCCATCCTTCAGATGCACTTTGATGCCGCAGCGCCCGGCGCACATGTAGCAGGTCGTGTACTTGACCTCGTCCGACACGCGCGGCGACGTGTCGATTACCTCGCGGGGCCGCCAGTAGTCCCGCCAGCGTTCACGCCAGCCCGTATTGTTCATTTTGGCGTTCCCTCGGCCCGGCCGCTGCCGTCCAGAAAAAGCAAACTGGCGCAGGCGAGGCCGCGCCAGCAATGGCTTAGCAGCAAACTTCTCGTCTCACTCAGTGAGACTTTCATGGAAAGAACATCATGCCTATGTGGCGAATTCAATCCGCGACTCGTGCCGTATTTTGATCGATTTACACATTTCAAGCATGTGATTAAATCAATCCGAAACGCTGCCGCCATAGGTAACGCTGGTCACAGATGACGAAGGCCCGAAGATGCGCCAGTCTGGCGCCAACTTCTCCCTCCTGATGATGAACCGCCATGCCGCAGCCCCAGCTCCCGATCGATCTGCGCTCTGACACCGTGACGCGGCCGTCGCCAGCGATGCGCACAGCGATGGCCGAAGCGCCGGTCGGCGACGACCAGTATGGCGAGGACCCTTCGGTCAACTTGCTGCAGGAGCGGATCGCCGCGCTGCTCGGCAAGCCGTCGGCGCTCTTTGTGCCGAGCGGGACGATGGCCAACCAGATCGCGCTTAAGCTACTCACTCGGCCCGGCGATGACGTGATCGTCGGCCAGACCGCGCACATGATGTGGTTCGAGGCCGGCGCCGCCGCCGCCAATTCAGGCGTGCAGTTCACCGCGATCGGCCAGGGCGGTACGTTCACCGCCGACGAGTTCCGCGCCGCGATCAAACCGCGCGGCCATATCGTGCTGCCACCGACCGCGCTCGTGGCGGTCGAGAACACCCACAACATGGGCGGCGGCATCGTCTTCCCACAGGCCGATGCCGTCGCGATCTGCGCCGCGGCGCGTGAGGCGGGCATCGCGTCCTATCTCGACGGCGCACGCCTGTTCAACGCCGCCGTGGCGAGCGGCGCGACCCTTGCCGAGTTGGCGCAACCTTTCGATCTCGCTTCGGTTGCGCTGTCGAAGGGCCTCGGCTGCCCGGTCGGCAGCGTGCTCGCCGGCGATGCGGCGCTCATCGCGCAAGCGGTGACGGCGCGGCGTCGCTTTGGCGGGGCGATGCGGCAATCGGGCATTCTCGCCGCCGCCGGGCTCCATGCGCTGGACCACAACGTGGCGCGGCTGGCCGACGACCATGCTAATGCCCGGCTCATCGCCGAGCGCATCGCCCAGCTTCCCGGCGTCCACCTCGACCTCTCGACCGTGCAGACCAATATCGTGATCTGGGAGGTGGCCGCCGGGGCGCCCGACGCCGCGACCGTCGTCGCCAAGGCGAAATCCGCCGGCGTGCAGGTCTCAGCCTTGGGCGGACGCAGTGTCCGGGCCGTGACCCACATGGATGTCAGCCGCGAGCAATGCCGTCTGGCGGGCGACGTGCTGGCCGAAATCATTGGCGGTTAGGTCGGGCGTTTCCTCAGCAGATATTTCTGCTCGCCGGAGAGCACCAGCTCGTTCTTCTGGTTGTGCACCGTCACCGTGACCGTGACCACCCCGGTCGTGCGCTGCGGTTTCAATTCGGCGATCGTCAGCGACGGGTAGAGCGTATCGCCGGGGTAAACCGGCTTAAGGAATTTGGACGATTGCTCGATAAACGCGATCAGCGAGTCGCCAATGACATGGGCGAAATTGCCTGCCCCGGCCGCGGTGAAGCACAGCACCTGAAAGCCATGCGCTAGAAGGCCGGGATGGCCGCGCTCGCGGCAATATTCGATGTCGTAATGAATCGGATGGTTGTCACCCGACACGGTCTGGAACGCGGCGAAATTGGCGTCGGTGACGGTGCGGCTCGGGATGTAGAAGCTGTCGCCGACTTTGAGGTCGTCGAAGAATTTGCTCTCCGGGAAGCGATGCTCGCGGCGGTCGAAGTCGTCGCTCATGGCAACGCCACCGCGTTCTCGGCGGTCAATCGCGCGATGGCCGCGTCGTCATAGCCGAGCTCAGCGAGGATCGCGCGACCGTGCTGGCCAATATGTGGCGCCGGCGGCAGCGCCGCGTCGGCTTCGGTCGAGATGCCCGGCGTGCGCGGCACCTTGAACGCGGGCATGTCGACGGGCGCGACCGTGACCGCGCCGCCGGTCGCGGCGATATGCGGGTCGGCGAGCCAATCGTCGAAGCCGTTGATCCGGTCGGAAAGGATGTCGGCGTCACGCAGTGCCTTGAGCCAATGCACCGTCGTCTCGCGCGCGAGAATTTCGCCGAGCGCCGCGAAGATCGCCGGTGAGTTCGCGGCCCTCGCGGCGAAGCTGTTGAAGCGCGGGTCGACGGCGAGCTCGGGCGCGCCGAGCGCGGTCGCGAGACGCACAAAATCCGCCTCGCGCAACAGCGCGATCATGACCCAGCCGTCGCTGGTGCGGTGTGCGCCGGTCGGCACATTGACGATTTGCGGCTTGCCGTCCTCGAGCACGTGCTCGGCGAGTTTGTGGCCGAGGATCGCGGCGGCGCTTTGCGTGAGGCTCAATTCGAGCCGCGCGCCGGTGCCGCGCCGCTCGCGGGCATAGAGCGCGACACCAACCGCCTGCGCCGCGTAAACGCCGGTCAGTGCGTCGACGATCATCGCGCCGACGCGATGCGGCCCGCCGTCATTGCCGATATTGATCGCGGCCATGCCGGAAAATGCCTGTGCCACCGAGTCCGTGCACGGCATCGCGATATGCGGCCCCTCCTGACCAAAGCCGCTGATCGAGACATAAATGAGCCGCTGGTTGAGCGCCGCCAGCGCCTCGTAGCCAAGACCGAGCCGAGCCGCGACACCGGGGCGGAACCCCTCGATGACGATGTCCGCGCGTTTTGCAAGCGCGAGCGCCACATCGCGGCTGGCGGGGGCGCGCAGATCGAGCGCGATGCCGCGCTTGCCGCGGTTGAAATGCGCCGACATGGCGGTGTGGTCGCCATAGCTTTTGCCGAGGCCGCGCGACCAGTCGCCGCCCGGTGGTTCGAGCTTTACGACCTCGGCGCCGTGCATCGCCAGGATCATCGCGCAGTAGGGCGCGGCGATGCCCTGGCCGAGGTCGAGCACCTTGAGGCCGTTATAGGCGCCTTCGATCATTCCGCTCCTTTCCCCAGCCATATTTCGACCGCCTGCGCCGCCGTCTGCTCGGCGCGTTGGGCGATCTCGGCATCTGACAGCGTCGACAGCGGATGGTCGATCACCACGGCCGCGAGATCGGACATGCCGAGCGCGTCGCGCTGCATGTTGGCCTCATGGACAAACTCGGTGGTCACCACCACCGCGACCGGCCGGCCGAGCGCCTCGAAGGCAATGCCGTCATGCGTACAGCACGACGTACATGACCCTCAATCGCCGATCGCGGTGAGGACGATGTCGCTGTTGGCGGCGATCTCTGCGACGAGGGCCGGGTCGGCGACTTTCGAGAAACTTTCTTTCTTGTAGTACCCGACCGTGCTGATGCCGTGCCGCTCCTCGAGCAGCGCGGCCGTCTTGCGCAGCAGCCGGTTGGCGTTCCACTTGGTGTTGTCGAGGATGCCGAGCCGCAGCCCTTTGAGCGCGGCCGCGCGCGGCGCGAGTGCCACGCGCTCGGCATCGACCCGGCCGCGCGGGTCGAAAACGGTCAGTTCATCCATGCGTCAGCTCCCGCCTGTTCCGCCTGATATTTGCTGGAAATTTACAGGCGCCGGCATTGCACATCATCCGACCGTAAACCCAGCATCACCGAACAATAAGGCGATTTTAGCGTCGCCGCACGACTGCCGGGATCGTCAGCGCCTGATAAAATCCGCCCACACGCCCTCGGGGCGCCAGATCGCGTCCATCGGGGCACGGGCCGCGCTGTCGTCCCAGCCGAGCACATCCCGGCGATATCGGTAGAAAAACGCCGAGACCCGATAATTGGCGATGCAATGGACATGCACCGGGACGTCGTTCAACTCGTCCATGACCGCGCAGAACTTCGCAAAGTCCTCGTTCGTCGGATTCTGAAAATCCACTGGGATGTGGGTATAGGTCATGCCGAGACGGCTGACGCTGCCCGCTTCGTCCGGAAGCGCCTTTTCGTGGGTGTGCAGCGCGAGGTTCACGACATGACGAATGCCGAGCGCCCGGATGTCGGTGAGTTGCGACTCTGTCGGCTGACCCGATGTGGTGATCCGCTCGTCGAGCCGAGCCCAGTTATAAATGCCTTCCGGATCCGTCATGCGGGCTCTCCGCGCGAGAAGCTCTAAAGGTAGCACGTCCCGTCGACGCAGACCGGCCCCGAAGGGCCGCTGCCCTCGATGCCACGCAGCACCGGCGACGACATATGCCCCCAGCCGGAGATAAAGGCCGAGAAGCGGCCGGCGGTGCCGCCGATCACAAAGAGATGGATGTGGTCGGGACTCGGCACGATCGGTATGCGCGCGTCGAGATCGCGCTTGTACCAGCGCGGTAGGTTGCGGTTGTAGATCTTGCCGTAGCGATGGTCGAAGGCGAGCTCGCGGAAGAGATTGCCCGAGTGCAGGTGCAGGTAGTTGCGGATGTCGTGCCGGGTCCAGCCCTTCGCGGCGATGGTGCGCGCGTGCTCCGGGCCGATCACCACGGCGCAATGCCCGCTCGACACCGCGTTGTTGTTGGCGATCGTCGACATCGCCGAACAGATCGTGTCGAGGATGCCCTCGGGGTCGTCAGCGACATGGTTGGTGCAGCTGTGCGGCGGTTCGGCGGCGATCACGAAGACGGTCGAATCCTCGGGCGCGAAACCCTTTTCGACGTGGTAAGGGGCGAACGGGCTCTCCGCCTCGTTTTCGGCGACGCAATAGGTGTACTTGCCGGGGTGGCCGAGGGTCGACTTGTCGAGGTCACCCGGCGTGCCGCCGCCGACATTGAGCAGCATGAGACGGATCGCCCGGCCGATCGTCGCGTTGGCGCGGTTGCCCGAGCCGAACGCGTTGACCCCGCCATTCATGCCGATCTCGCGCGCGACAGGGCCGTTGACGACGAGGAGCGGCCCGGCCATGTGGGTCGTCGCCTGGACGCCGTTGAGGTTGAAGGCCTGGGTGGTCAGCGCCAGCATCGCCGCGCGCACGACGGGGGCGTATTCCGGCTTGCAGCCGGCCATCACCATGTTGACCGCGAGCACCTCGCGGGTCAGGCCACCATAGCGCGGCGGGACGCGGCATTCGAGAAATTCCGGCTCGCCGCCGAGCGCGGCGATGCAGGCCGCGACCTTCTCACCGGTCGGCGGCACGACCGGCAGGCCATCGGTCCAGCCTTCGTTGAAATACCATTCGACGAGGTCGGTGCCGGCGGGGACGCGGGAGATGGCGGTGGTGGTGTCAGGCATGGCAGCAAGTTTATTTTCTGCCCAAACGATCGTCACCCAATCCTTTGCCAGCGAGGATTTGCGGCACGCTTTTGTCGATCCGCGCCTCGCGAGTCGCCGACTGCTTGGGCTGGGAGAAGTGCATCAGGTACGCACGCTGCCGTCCTGGGGTCAGGGCCGCGAATGCGGCCTTCAGTGCTGAATCCTCATCCAGCTTTGTTTGAAACTCCTCCGGAATTGAGGTGGCTGAGGTCTTTTCGACCTTCAGGCCGGCCCGTTCGTTGTCGATCGCCTCCTGAATATAGGATCTGAGGACCGGCTCCATTACGGCGATGTCGCGGCTGCTGGTGAAACGCGCCTGGCGCATCGACTGCGAATTCTCGCCGGGCGCTTTCAGGATGGCGTTGGCGTCCTTCAACAACTCGCCTTTGAAAAAGGCGAGACAGCAATAGTCCTTGAAGCTGCTGATGAGCAAAACGATGCCGCTCTCGACCGTGTAGCAGGGCTGGTGCCACTTGAAATCCTCGGTCAACCCGAAATCGAGCACGATTGTCCGCAATTTCGCCAGTTCATCCGGCCATCTTTTGGCCTGGCTCAGATAGTCGTCGACCTTGGGGTTCATCTGACTAGCTGCGTGTGTAATGGCGGCCCATGCTGGTCGCGTATCCCGGCTCGACGCGGACATCGACAAGCGCGACACCACCGGCTTCGACCGTCTCGATCGCCTGGCGCAAGGTGCGGACGAGCTCCTTGGGGTCGCGCACCGGGCCAAAGCCGGCCGCGCCCTGGCCGCGCGCTAGAGTGGCGATGTCGGGCTCGGGGTCGGCGATGCGCTGGCCGATCCAGCGATTGGCAACCGGCCGCTCGCGCTGGCGGGCCATGCGGTCCTGGTGCAGCTCGTCATTGAAGAACGAGTTGTTGTTGGCGACGACGATCAGCGCCGGGATGCGGTAATGCACCGCCGTCCACAGCGCGGTGACGCCCATCAGCGTGTCGCCGTCGCCCAAGACCGCGATCGGCAGCCGGCCGCTGCCGCGCAAGGCGAGCGCGGCGCCGACCGCCATCCCGGGCCCGCCGCCGATCCCACCGCCGCCATCGCCGCCGAGCATGTCGAGCGGATGCGCGACCTCCCAGGCATGGCCGCCCCAGGCAAGCGGGGTGCGGATCATGCAGGTGGTGCGGCTGCCGACCGCCTCGCGCAACGCGCCGGCGAGCGAGACCGGGGTGATGACGTCCTTCGCGGCTTCGGGCGCGGCCTCCTCGCCAGCAGGCATGGCGGGGCGCTTGGCGGCGCGCGGCTTGATGAGCGGCAGCAGCGCCGCGACCGCGATATCGGGCGCGACCGCGAGGTGGATATCGGCCGGCGGCAGCGCCTGGTAATCCATGCTCCAGCCGTTGTGCAGCTGGTGGTCGAGCGAGGCGAGGATCACTTTGGCGGCGATGTCGTCATCGCCATAGGCGCTCTTCAGCGCGCCGCCGAGGTCGACCCAGTCGAGGCTGAGGATCACATCCGCCTCGCGCAGCACGGCGAGCGCCTCGGTGCTCGGCTGATTGCCGGCGGCCGGACCTTGCAGCCGGTGCGCGGTCGGGAAGGTGGCGCCGGTCTTGGGGTCGGTCAGCACCGTAGCGTCGAGCGTTTCGGCAAGCTGCACGCGGCGCGCCCAGCTCGCCCCGCTGCGATCGGTGCGGCCGGCGAGGATTACCGGCCGCTCGGCCTTCGCGAGCAGCGCCGCGGCTTCCGCGAGCGCCGCGGGGTCCGGTGCGGCGGCAGCCGGCGCCTTGAAGCGCTCGGCGCTCGGCAAGGCCGGCAGATCGCCGATCTTCAATTCCTGCAGCGCGGCGTCAAAGCAGACATAGACCGGGCCTTGCGGCGCGGTCGTCGCGATCTTGTGGGCGCGCAGCATAGACTCCGGCACCGCGCCGACGGAATTCGGCTGGTCGTCCCATTTGGTGTAGTTGCGGACGAGCGCGCCCTGATCAGCCGCGGTATGGATCCAGTCGATCCACGGCCGGCGCTGATCCGCGGCCACCGGGCCGGTCGCGCCAAAGAGGATCACCGGGATGCGATCGCACCACGCGTTAAAGATCGCCATCGTCGCGTGCATCAGCCCGACATTGCTGTGGACGATCGCGCCCATCGGCTTGCCGGCGACCTTGGCGTAGCCATGCGCGATCGCCACCGCGTGCTCCTCATGCAGGCAAAGCAACATCTGCGGCTCGGTGTTGCCGAGCAGATTGACAAGGCTGTCGTGGAGACCGCGATAGGACGCGCCGGGGTTCAAGGCGACATAAGGCAGGCCGATTTCCCGGAGCATCAGCGCCATGACGTCGCTGCCCCAGTAGTCGCCGGCTTCGTTGGCCAATGCCGGCCGCTCGACCGCCCCGGGCCCCTGTCCTGCGTCGTTCATTGTCTCGCTCCGTCGCCCCGGATGAGGCTGGCTTAGCCGAGCCTCATCCGGAACGCCAGAGCTTTAGGCGAATCTCAGCAGCGGTAGCAGGCCCAACCGCGGTCGCCGTTCCGCCAATAATAGCCGGCTCCACACCCATGGTCGCCGGTGCCTCCCCGGCAATCCACCGGATGGATCGGCGAATACGGGCCGGCGACCGGCACCGGCGAGGCCGGCGTCGCGGCGCTAGCCTGCCAGCCGATCGCACCAGCAAAGCCGAGCGCCGCGGTGATGGCGGCGGCGATGACGAGTTTTCTCATCCGTTGTTCCTCCCTCGAATTGCCAACAGGCGGAATGATCCCACCCGGCGACGAACGCCGCCAGTGTGTTTTGGCGGCAACATGGTTAGCCGAAGATGAGGATTGGGGACACGCCAAGTTTGATAGCGCGGCCCGTACCGAGCGAGCGCCATTTTGCGCGCGACACCGCCCCTCGCAGGCCGTCACGCGATGCCCGACCAGCTTGGCCCGGATATTATTCCATCGGACTAGAGCTTGGTCGCCACGGTGTTGAAGGTCGTGCTCAAATGTGCGCCGACGGTGGTAATCGCGCTGACCATAGCGACCGAAATTAGGGCGGCGATCAGCCCATATTCGATGGCGGTCGCGCCACTTTCATCGCCAAGCAGCTTTACCAACACACTAACCATTTTACCTCCTACGCTACGATTTACCGTAACCAGACGGCCAGTACCGCAGCCAAACCGCCAAGGGCGATAACAGCCCCGGCGCCACCGAAGATGGCTTCGGCGACCCGTGTCGAAACGATAAATGGCCGCCACCGATCAGGCCCATCCGGCGAACACCAAAGGATGGCGAAGCAGCTGGCGATGCAGATAACGGCGATGACGCCTTGAGCGAGCCACGAAAGCGCCACGAAGGGATTGAGATCAAGCCCGGCAAGCCCACCGGCAATAAAGCCAAGGCCACTCGCCACCGTAAGACACAGGCCGATGTGATTAAGCAGCGGGCGGACTTCCGACCGATCGATCGCGAATGCACTCATCGGAGCGATCCTATTTTGGAGCCTGCCGATAATCGCCGCAGATGATTAAGCGATGGTTGCTAGAAATCGGAAATTTCTCCGAGCCCGCCTGCCGCCACGGCTTCGCATCGGCATCGCTTGCAGCGGTGGCCGCCAACAGTGCTTTAAGGGGCAGCCTGGTAGGCCGGGCAGGACTCGAACCTGCGACAGCGCCGTTATGAGCGGCGAGTTCTAACCAACTGAACTACCGGCCCACCGGCCAGCAGTATAGACGATCCCCGGAACCCGAGAGAGCCTCACTTTGCGCGGCGCATGCGTCTCCGACGCGGCCTGCGCCCGAAGCGACAATAATTTTAGATAAATACTTATAAATACTGAACAAAAAAGTATTGACGGCCAGTTGTGCCAGGCATGGTTCACTGCATATTAACGTCTGAAGCAAGGGACAACCGCTCCTCGGATGTCGAACATGACGGCCCTCTCCACAGAGCAGACCACCGAGACGACCGCTGGCGGCGATCGGCGGCATGTTCAGCGCCATCGCGCGCTGATGGGTGCGCGCATTCTCTTTCACGGCGGCTACTGCTCGATGGGCTGTCTCATCCTCAATATTTCGGATGAGGGCGCATTGCTGCAGCCGGACGATATCTTCTCGTGCCCGAAAAGCTTCACGCTGAAACCTCGGATCGACTCGCCGCGAGAATGCGAAATGATCTGGCGGAAAGGCGAGAAAATCGGCGTGCATTTCGTCTAGCCACCGCATCGCCAGCAAAAAAGGCCGCCCGGTAAGCCGAGCGGCCTTTTGCGTGCGGAAGAGGCCGCGGCTTATGTGTCGAGGAAGCTGCGCAGTTTGCGCGAGCGACTCGGGTGCTTGAGCTTCCTCAGCGCTTTCGCCTCGATCTGACGGATGCGCTCGCGCGTCACCGAGAATTGCTGGCCGACCTCTTCTAGCGTGTGGTCGGTATTCATGCCGATCCCGAAGCGCATGCGCAGCACGCGCTCCTCGCGGGCGGTGAGTGAGGCGAGGACGCGGGTCGTCGTCTCGCGCAGATTTGCCTGGATCGCCGCGTCGACCGGCAGCACCGCGTTCTTGTCCTCGATAAAGTCGCCGAGGTGGCTGTCTTCCTCGTCGCCGATCGGGGTTTCGAGGCTGATCGGCTCCTTGGCGATCTTCAAGACCTTGCGGACCTTTTCGAGCGGCATCGCCAGCTTGTCGGCGAGTTCCTCGGGGGTCGGTTCGCGGCCGATCTCGTGCAACATCTGGCGCGAGGTGCGCACCAGCTTGTTAATCGTCTCGATCATATGCACCGGGATGCGGATCGTGCGCGCCTGGTCGGCGATCGAGCGGGTGATCGCCTGGCGGATCCACCAGGTCGCATAGGTCGAGAATTTGTAGCCGCGGCGGTACTCGAACTTATCGACCGCCTTCATCAGGCCGATATTGCCTTCCTGGATCAGGTCGAGGAATTGCAGCCCGCGATTGGTGTATTTCTTGGCGATCGAGATGACGAGCCGCAGGTTGGCCTCGACCATTTCCTTTTTGGCGCGGCTGGCCTCGCGCTCGCCGCGCTGCACGGTCTGCACGACGCGGCGGAACTCGCTGGTCGGCAGCTTCGCATCAACCGCGATCTTGGCGATCGCAGCACGGTGCTTGCCGATGTCATCGCGGTGGCGCTCGACAAAGCGGTCCCAGCCGCGGCCGGTCTGCTGCGCCGCGCGCTCGAGCCAATCCGACGACAGCTCGTCACCGAGATAGAATTGCAGGAATTCCGGCCGCTTGACCCCCGAGGTCTCGGCCAGGCGCAGGAGACGACCTTCCTCGCCGACGAGGCGGCGATTAAGGTCGTAAAGCTGCTCGACGAGATGCTCGATCCGCGTGTTGTTGAAGCGGATCTTCTGCAACGATTCGATCGCTTCGTCCCTGAGCTTGTCGTAGCGCCGGTCGGTGGCGCGCGGCAGCGCCGTGCTCTTGACGACCGAGACGACACGCTGGTCTTGCAGCTTCGACAGCTTTTTGTAGATGTCGGCGACCTGGTCGAAGATCGCGACGACGCTCGGGCGCAGCTGCGCCTCCATCGTCGCGAGCGACACCGAGCTTTCCTCGCCTTCGCCGTCCTCGCCCTCCGCCTCGCCGCCTTCGGCAACGACTTCTTCCTCGCCCTCGGCCGCGACTTCCGCGGCTTCCTCGTCTTCCTCCTCGCCCTCGCCTTCAGCGGCAATGGGCGGCACGAGCAAGGCGACCGCCGGGTCGGCCGGGTCGAGCGGTGTATTGGCGTAGGTCGCGTCGAGATCGATGATGTCGCGTAACAGCATCTTTCCTTCGTTGAGCGCATCGCGCCACAGCATCAGCGCGCGCACGGTCAACGGGCTTTCGCAGATGCCGCCGATCATCATCTCGCGACCGGCCTCGATGCGCTTGGCGATGGCGATCTCGCCCTCGCGCGACAGCAGCTCGACCGAGCCCATCTCGCGCAGGTACATGCGCACAGGGTCGTCGGTGCGGCCGATATCGTCGTCATCGAGATTGCCACGCGCCTCGGCCTCGCCATCCTCGCCTTCGGAGGCAGCGGGTTCCTCGGCGTCCTCGTTTTCGACGACGTTGATGCCGAGCTCGGAGAGCATCGTCATCACGTCCTCAATGTGATCGGGCGATACCTGATCGGTCGGCAGCGCGGTGTTGACCTCGTCATAGGTCAGGTAGCCGCGCTCCTTGCCGCGCGCCACCATCTTCTTGATCGCGATCGCGATCTGGTCGAGGAGCGGCGCCTCTGCCGCTTCTTCGCGGGTTTCCGCCGTATCCGCCACGCTTGCCACCTTGCTCGCCATTCCGCCGTCCCTAGGCAATGGGTTCACCCCGATCGGGGCCGGAACTTAATCCGTGTTCCTTATCACAGGGTTATCGCGGGAGAACGCCTTCAGTCCGGCTGGGCGGAAACTCGTTCTCCGAGAAACCCTCCTGCGCCTCCCCTTCCCACTGCGCCTGCGCCCGTTCCCAGGCCTCAGGCACCGTCAAATCGTCCGCCGACTCGCCCGGCTCGCCTTGCCGCACCATGCGCGTCACATGCAACCAGCTCTGCCTCACCCCTGCCGCTCCCGGCACCCGGGACAGGAACTTGGCATGAGCGGCCAAAGCGCATGTGACCGCGTCCACGGCCGTGGCGAACCCGTTCTGCCCTAGGTGTTGACGAAGTTGCTCTACGTCAAGTCCTTGCGGGCTTGTGTCGGCCTCTAAAATTGCACGGCGAAGGCCGTCAAGTTCCGCTTCGGGAAAATCGAGGAAAGCGATCTCCTCATGCGCCTCGGCGACGAGGAACGGATGCTCAAGCAGCATGCCAAGCAAAATCTCGCGCTGACGCCGTCCCGGCGCGGGCGGTGGCGGTGGCGCGTCACTACGCAGCGCGGCGAGCGGCGAGGCCGGCGCACGCGGGAATTGCCGGCCCCTTCCGGCAAATTTCGCCGCGGCGGGCTTGGCGCGGCCGAGGGCAAAGAGCTTGTCGCGAAGAAAGCGGCGATATTCCGCCTGGACGGTGCGGTCGGCGATCGTCCCGACCTGCGCCATCAGCCGGTGATCGAGATCGGCGCGGCGCTCGGGTGTGGTGATCGATTTAGCGTCGAGTTCCGACCGCCACAGAATCTCGGCGAGCGGCTTGGCCGCACTCAGCAATTGCTGGAACGCGGCCGGGCCGGCATTTCGGATCTGGGAATCCGGGTCTTCCCCCGACGGTAGCGTCACGAAGCGCAGGGAATGCCCCGGCTTTAGCAAAGGCAGCGCGCGATGCAGGGCGCGCAGCGCGGCGCGCTGGCCGGCGGCGTCGCCGTCAAAGCACAGCACCGGCTCGGGCGCGAGCCGCCACAATTCGCCAAGATGCGCCTCGGTGAGCGCGGTGCCGAGCGGCGCGACGGCGGTGGTAAACCCGGCGCGATGCAGCGCGATGACATCCATATAGCCTTCGGTGACGATCGCGCCCGCGCCGCCTGCCTCAGCCTCCTTCGCCGAATTCACCCGCGCCGCCGACAGGCCGTAAAGCACCCTGCCCTTCTCGAATAGCGGGTGCTCGGGTGAGTTGAGGTATTTCGGCTGAGCGTCGCCAAGCGCCCGGCCGCCAAAAGCGATGACCCGCCCGGCGCGGTCGCCGATCGGGAAGATCACCCGCTCGCGAAAATAATCGTAAGGCTCGCCGCCATAATCGGAGGCGTGCAGCAGCCCTGCCTCCATTAAGAGAGGCAGCGGGAATTCCGGGGTCAGCGCGCGGCGCAGCGCGTTGCGGTCCTCGCCCGCCCAGCCGAGCCGGAAGCGGCGCATCGTCTCCTCGTCGAGCCCGCGCCCGGCGAGATATTCGCGGCCTCGCAACCCGGCAGGCGACCACAGCCGGTCCTCGTAGAATTTCGCGGCGGCGGCAAGCGCTTCGAGCAGCGTCTTCTGGCGCTGCGCCTTTTCGCGCTCCAACTGGGTCTGCTGCGGCACCTGAACACCGGCGATGCCGGCCAGACGCTCAACCGCCTCGATAAAGTCGAGGTTCTCCGATCGCATGACAAAACCGACCGCGTCGCCATGCGCGCCGCAGCCGAAGCAATGGAAAAAGCCCTTATCCTCGACGACGTAGAAGGACGGCGTCTTTTCGTTGTGAAACGGGCAGAGCCCGCCATACTCGCGACCCTTGCGCGTCAGCCGCACGCGCTTGCCGACAAGGTCGGCGAGCGAAACGCGCGAGCGCAATTCATCGAGAAAGCCGGGCGGGAAGGCCATCCGTCAGCTTACCTCGTCATTGCGAGGAGCGCGTAGCGCGACGAAGCAATCTCCCTCGGCAGAGGGCCAAAGCGGAAGGAGATTGCTTCGCTGCGCTCGCAATGACGGTCCCTTTAGCCCAACAGCCGCCGCACGATGGCACCGGCCTTGGCCATGTCGAGCACGCCGGCGTGGCTTTCGCGCAGCGCGCCCATGACCTTACCCATGTCCTTGATGCCGGCGGCGCCCGATTGGGTGATCGCCGCCTTGGCCGCGGTTTCGATCGCGGCATCGTCCATCTGCCGCGGCAGAAACGATTCGATGACGGCGATCTCGTCCGCCTCCCGCTGCGCCAACTCGGGGCGGTTGCCCTTCTCATAAAGCTCGATCGATTCGCGGCGCTGCTTGATCATGCCCTGCAGCATGCGCTGGATCTCGGAGTCAGCGATTCCCTCGGAATTGCCCGAGGGTCGCGCCTCGATGTCCTTTTGCTTCATGGCCGCGATGATCAGCCGCACGGCCGACAAGGTCCGGGAATCCCTGGCGCGCAGCGCAGTTTTCATGCGTTCCGTAAACTCGTCGCGCAACATCGTTTGAGGCTCCCGCGCTCGCAGGCGTCACAAAACCTACCCTCTTCCGACCAGCTTTCCAGCACTTTCGGCGGCAAATTCCGGGAGACCGGTTAAGTCATTGAAATTCAGACATCTTCGTTTTCTCCCCGGTTGACAAACAACATCTTGTGTCTATGTTCGCCGAAATTGGGCGCCAGGCCTCGCCAAACGGCCCCAAAATCCGGCAGGATTAGTTTTTGATGACCGACCCGAACGCGGCCGCCCTGGTGCCGCGACCGCCCGACTGCAACGCGGCCCTGGTGCTGGCGGACGGGACGGTTTTTTGGGGCCACGGCATCGGCGCGCCGGGCCAGGCGGTCGGCGAAGTCTGCTTCAACACCTCGATCACCGGCTATCAGGAAATTCTGACCGACCCCAGCTACGCCGGGCAGATCATCACTTTCACCTTCCCGCATATCGGCAATGTCGGCGCCAATGCCGAAGATATCGAGACGATAACCCCGGCGGCGCGCGGTCTCGTCATCCGCGAGGCGATCACCGCGCCAGCCAATTACCGCGCGACGCAGAATCTCGACGCGTGGCTCAAGTCGCACGGCATGACGGGCATTTCGGGCGTCGATACGCGGCGCCTCACGCGGCTGATCCGCGACAAGGGCGCGCCCAACGGGGTCATCGCCTATGCCGCGAACGGCAAACTCGACGTCGCCGCGATGCAGGCGGAGGCGGCGGCCTGGCCAGGGCTCGAGGGCATGGACCTCGCGATCGAGGTGAGCTGCCGGCAGAATTACGCGTGGGACGAGACGATCTGGGCGCGCGAGAGCGGCTACGGCCGACAGGAAAAGCCGCGCTTTCATGTCGTCGCGGTCGATTACGGCGCCAAGCACAACATCCTGAGGATGTTGGCGGCGCATGGCTGCCGGGTGACGGTGGTACCGGCGACGGCAAGCGTCGAAGACATCATGCGTTTGAAGCCCGACGGCGTGTTCCTGTCGAATGGGCCGGGCGACCCGGCGGCGACCGGCGAATACGCGGTGCCGGTGCTGCGCGCGCTGATCGAGCGCGACATGCCGATGTTCGGCATCTGCCTCGGCCATCAGATGCTGGCGCTGGCGGTCGGCGGACAGACGCACAAGATGGACAAGGGCCATCGCGGCGCCAACCAGCCGGTCAAGGACCTCGCCACCGGCAAGGTCGAGATCACCAGCCAGAACCACGGCTTTGTCGTCGATCCCGAAAGCCTGCCCGATTGGGTCGAGCCGACGCATCTTTCACTGTTCGATCACAGCAATGAGGGGCTGTCGATCAAGGGCAAGCCGGTCTTCTCGGTGCAGCATCACCCCGAAGCCAGCCCCGGCCCGCAGGATGCTCATTATTTGTTCGAACGGTTTGTCGCGCTGATGGAGAGCGCCAAAAGATGACGGCGGGCTGCATAGGCATCCTGCGTCCTTCGAGGCTCCCTTTGGTCGCACCTCAGGATGAGGCTGGTTGGCTGATGGCATCAAGAAAAGCGCCTCATCCTGAGGCGCCTCGCGCAGCGAGGCCTCGAAGGACGCACGGCGCTTCTCCGAGGCAAGATGCCTAAGCGGACCGACATAAAGAGCATTCTGATCATCGGCGCGGGGCCGATCGTGATCGGTCAGGCGTGCGAGTTTGATTATTCGGGCGCGCAGGCCTGTAAGGCGCTGCGGGAGGAAGGCTACCGGATCGTCCTCGTCAACTCGAACCCGGCGACGATCATGACCGATCCGGGGCTCGCCGATGCCACCTATATCGAGCCGATCACCCCGGCGATCGTCGAAAAGATCATCGCCCGCGAGCGGGCAGAGGGACATCCCATTAGCGCGCTGCTGCCGACCATGGGCGGGCAGACCGCGCTCAACACCGCGCTGGCGCTGTCGCAATCGGGCATTTTGGCGAAATACGGGGTTGAGTTGATCGGCGCGCGCGAGGCAGCGATCGCCAAGGCCGAGGATCGCCAGCTATTCCGCCAGGCAATGGACCAGATCGGCCTCGTGTCGCCAAAGAGCCGGCTCGCGAAAAGCCTCGAAGAGGCGCAGGAGGCGCTGGCCGTCACCGGGCTGCCGGCGATCATCAGGCCGTCCTTTACGCTCGGCGGCACCGGCGGCGGCATCGCCTACAACACCGAGGAGTTCGAGGAGATCGTGCGCGGCGGCTTGCGCGCCTCGCCGACGCATGAGGTGCTGGTAGAGGAATCGGTGCTCGGCTGGAAGGAGTACGAGCTCGAAGTCGTGCGCGACCGCAACGACAATTGCATCATCATCTGCTCGATCGAGAACATCGACCCGATGGGCGTGCACACCGGCGATTCGGTGACGGTAGCGCCGGCGCTGACCCTGACCGACAAGGAGTACCAGATCATGCGTAACGCCGCGATCGCGGTGCTGCGCGAGATCGGCGTCGATACCGGCGGGTCGAATGTGCAGTTCGCGGTCAATCCGGCCGATGGGCGGCTGGTCATCATCGAAATGAACCCGCGCGTGTCGCGTTCCTCGGCGCTGGCGTCGAAGGCGACCGGCTTCCCGATCGCCAAGGTCGCCGCGAAGCTCGCGGTGGGCTACACGCTCGATGAACTCGACAACGAGATCACCGGCGTGACGCCGGCGAGCTTCGAGCCCACGATCGACTACGTCGTCACAAAGATGCCGCGCTTCACCTTCGAGAAGTTCCCCGGCGCACAGGCGCTGCTGACCACGTCGATGAAATCGGTCGGCGAGGCGATGGCGATCGGCCGCAGCTTCGCCGAATCGGTGCAGAAGGCGCTGCGCTCGCTCGAAACCGGGCTCGACGGCTTCGACGAGGTCGCGATCGAGGGATTTGAGAGCGGCGGCAAGGAAGCGGTCATTGCGGCGCTCGCCCGCCCGGCACCGGATCGGCTGCTGTTGATCGCGCAAGCGTACCGGCACGGCCTGACAACCGCCGAAATCACCGCCGCCTGCCATTTCGAGCCGTGGTTCCTCGACCGGATCAGGGAGATCGTCGAGACCGAGGAGCAGATACGCCGCGACGGGTTGCCGAAGGACGCGACCGGGTTCCTGCGCCTG
>DATMLO010000077.1:0-2689 GCA_035570495.1 Allostellaceae bacterium
GCAACCTTTCGCCCGGCGACGAGCGGCAGGTGTTTGCCTGGGTGGTGCTGAACGAGGCGGCGCTGATCGCCTATTGGGATTTCACGATCAACACGAGCGAGTTTCTCGCCCGGTTGCAGCAGCTACCGCCATGACCGACCGCCTGACGCTGACCCGGGCGTCGAGGGCGCCGGCGGACGGCTCACAAAAAGACGGCGCGTCGAGCGCGCCAGTTTGGGAAGAAACTGCCGGCGCGCTATGAACGCCGGCGGCGCCAGCATAGGCCCGGCGCGGAGCGGCATGAAAGTCAGAACGTCACGCCGGCGTGACAGTCCCGCCGGCGCTGGTGCGCTAAGATCGCCCGGTGCGAAAACGCGCGCGGGAGGGACCGAGATGAACGACTCGACGTCAGTGGCGGGATCACCCGCGGGGACCGAAGCGGCGATGAACGAGCTCGTCGCCCACATCGCCGCCAACTATGCCGACCCGAACGCTATTTTGGCCGCGGTTCTATTCGCCACGCTGGAGCATTTTCTCGGCCAACAGCCCGGCGCTGACGGCTTCGCCGGAGCCTTGAACCAGCGGCTTGCCGCGCTCCCCGGCGACCGGGTCTGGCAGCTTGCGCAGATCCCGCGCACCACGCTCGACAACGCCCAGGCGGCGATCGCCGCGGCGATGCGCGAGGCCGGGCAGACGCCGCGGCATTGAGCTTGAAGTCAGAACCTCGTGCCGGCGCGAGGTTTCGGCCCGAATAGGTCAGCTTCCCGGAACAGTTCTGCTTTGCGACAGTCGTAATCCGGCCATATCTCGCAAGGGTTCGGTGATGGCTCGCTGGGAACGCAGCGGGCTTTGACGTTGAGCGACAGGGTGCGGATAGTGCCGCTGAGCGTCTTCGCCGCGCGTGAAGGTGCCGATCTGAGCCATGGTGATCTCCTTTACTGCTATCTCAGGGACCGCGCCCATCGCGGCCTGATGGCGGTCGACAGCGCCACGACGGCCGGCTCGCAGCCGCAGGCCCGCAGCACCGCGGAGGACGGCCGGGCGAGAGTTTCTTGTCGCGCGAGGAATGCGCGCAGCGCAGGGGAAGAAAGTCGCAGACCGGCCGTTGCGGGATCGAGGCCGGCGAGCGGACGCGAGCGCATCGCGTCGCTTGATCCGCCAGCCCACGCCGCAGAGGAGCGGCGGTCCCCGGCAGTCAAGGATGGGCTCGGTTCAGGCTTTCCCGCCGATGACGACGTGGCGACCCGCGGTCGGGCCTCGCGTCTGTCACCCGTCGCCGGTTGTCCGGGTAACGGCGACGGCGAGCCGGTTCAATCGGCGGCGCGGATACTGCCGGCGGCGGTGGCGTGTCTTTGCAGATCGGCTTCGACCAGTTCTGAGAATAGGTCGGATGGGCGCACGACGTATTCGTCGAGTAGGCGGAACATGATGTGATGGAATTCCGAGTCGGGGTTCTTCTCGTAATGCTCGCGCCCAAGCGCGCCGAAGATGACTTTGCGCCTGGTGTCGGCTTTGCGTTCGGCTTGCTTGGCGCGGGCTTCGAGAGCTCTCAGTTGGGCATCGAGTTGGTCGCGTTTTTCGCGGAGGATTTTGAGCCGATCGGTCGTGGTTTTCAGGCGAGCGGGGGTGGTCTTGTAGGGCATTCGGTTGTCACCTAATGGTGGTTGGTATGGAATGCTCGCATAGTAATTGATTTTCCTCAATCGCCGGGTATGATCTGGTGAGGATGGTCGAGCCATCCCGAGCGGCACGCCATGCATTACCTTCGGCAATGCAGTGACGGCAGGGGCGTTCCCCTGCACCCCCTGCGCGCGGCGCTGTTTTGCGATTCGAACCGGCGGCGCCGAGATCCTGTCGTGGCGATCTATTCGCTGCACGCTAAGACGGTGTCGCGAAGCACCGGCCGCAGCGTTGTCGCGGCCGCTGCCTATCGCGCCGCTGAAAACATCGCCGACGAGCGGCTTGGCGTGGTGTGGGACTTCACACGCAAATACGGCGTCGTGCACAGCGAGATCATCGCCCCCACGGATGCCCCGTCATGGGCAAGGGATCGCGCCGAATTATGGAACGCTGCCGAACGCGCCGAGGATACGTCGACACGCCGGCACAGTGCGACAACGGGCCGAGACATCATTCTGGCGCTGCCGCACGAGCTCAGCGACGCGCAGCGAATCGCAGTCGTGCAGGAATTTGCCGCGGGTCTTGTCGATCGGTACGGGGTGGCCGTCGACTTTGCGATCCACGCGCCCGACCGGCACGGCGACGAGCGGAATTACCACGCGCATGTGCTGATGACGACGCGGCAGATTGGTGCCAACGGGCTCGGCGCCAAAACCCGCGAGCTTGATAGTTTCAGGACGGGACCGCGCGAGATCGAAGCGATCCGGCAGCAGTGGGAACGAATCGGCAATCGCGCCCTGGAACGAGCCGGGATTGAAGAGCGCATCGACTGCCGCAGCTATGTCGATCGGGGCATAGACCGCGAGGCGACGGTGCATCTGGGCCCGGTCGTTTCGGGCATGGAGCGCAACGGCGATGGTTCCGATCTCGGCGACCGCAACCGGGACGTCAAGGAACGCAACGCCGAGCGCGAGCGGATCGCGGACGAGCGCGCGGCGGTGTCGGCCGAGATCATCGATCTGGCGGCCGAGCGGGAGCGGCGGGCGCAAGAGAACGAATGGCGCGGGGCAATCCGCTCGGGAAGCCCGCC
>DATMLO010000078.1:0-3092 GCA_035570495.1 Allostellaceae bacterium
AGGCGACGTTGTGCGGCACGCCGAGCGCGCGGTTCAGCGAATAGGCGATGCCGGCGTTCAGGTAAACCTGGATCACGATCGGCACCGCGAGGAGCAGGATCACCAGCGGCTGGCGAATGATCGCGTCGCCCTGAAAGCCGAACAATAGCACCAAGGTCGCGAGCAGGGCCAAGAGCGAGATCGGCTGGAGCACCCGCAGCAATCGCGCCAACCCGGGCTCGCCGCTGCGCGCCAGCACCGAGCGCCGCCACAATTGCGCGCCGATCACCGGCACGACGATGTACAGCACAACCGAAAGAAACAGGGTCGCCCACGGCACCGAAATCGACGACAGGCCGAGCAAGAGGCCGACGATCGGGGCAAAGGCGAACACCATGATCGTGTCGTTGAGCGCCACCTGGCTCAGTGTGAAGTTGGGCTCGCCCCCGGAGAGGTTCGACCACACGAAGACCATCGCCGTGCACGGTGCCGCGGCCAGCAGAATGAGCCCGGCGATATAGCTGTCGATCTCGCCCGCCGGCAGCCACGGACGGAACAGCCAGCCGATAAACAGCCAGCCGAGCACGGCCATGCTGAACGGCTTGACGAGCCAGTTGACGCCGACCGTGACGGCGATGCCGCGCCATTGCTCGGCGACACGGTGCAACGCGCCGAAATCGACCTTGAGCAGCATCGGCACGATCATCAGCCAGATCAGCACCGCGACCGGGATGTTGACCTCGGCGACCGTGACCCGTCCGAGTGCCTGAAACGGCGCCGGCATCAGCCGGCCGAGCACCACGCCGGCGGCGATGCACAACGCCACCCACAAGCTCAGGTAACGCTCGAAGGTGCCGAGCGCCGGCGCCCGGGCCGCTTTGACATCGGCGTAAGAGGTCATGCGGCGGCGGGCTTGCGGGCTTCGATCGTCGCCGAGACGACGCAATTTTCGATGCCCCTGCCGGGCGCCCAGCCGGCGATCAGCTCATGGCTTTCCGATTTCGCGGCGACCCGGACCTCGACAAAGCCCGCATCGGCGAGCCATCCCTCGATCTCTGCCGGGGTCGCGGCACCGGCGACGCAGCCGCAGACAAGCGCCGGGTCGGCCGCGAGATCGGCCGGCAACGGCGCAGTGCTCACGATGTCCGAGATCGCGAGCCGGCCGCCCGGCTTCAGCACGCGGAATGCTTCGCGGAAGACCTGCGCCTTGTCGGGGACGAGGTTGACGACGCAATTCGAGATCACGGCGTCGGCGGTGTTGTCGGCGACCGGCAGATGCTCGAGCTCGCCGAGGCGAAATTCGACGTTGGCGGCGCCGATCTTGGCGGCGTTGTCGCGCGCCTTCGCCAGCATCTCGTGGGTCATGTCGACGCCGATAACGTGGCCCTCCGCACCGGTCTGGCGGGCGGCCAGAAAGCAGTCGAAACCGGCGCCGCTGCCGAGGTCGACGATGGTCTCGCCCGGCCGGATCGCGGCGATCGCCTGCGGGTTGCCGCAGCCGAGCCCGAGGTTGGCGCCGTCCGGGGCGAGCGCCAGGTCGGCCGCGGAGTAGCCCATGCGCAAGGCCTTGTCGGCGGCGGCGGTGGTCGGCCCGCAGCACGAAGCCGCGGCCGGGGCGCAGCAATCCGACCCGTCGGCGGCAGCGGCGATGCTGCCATAGCGGGCGCGGACCAATTCCTTGATTTCAGCCTGATCCATGATCCTCTCCATCATGCCGACTGGCGATCGGACGGTTCTGTCATGCCGGTGGCGCCCGGGCAGCAGACCGGCGCACACACGCCGCTGCCGCCGCAGCAATTCTCGGTCAGGTAGCCCATCAGCGCATTCATGACCGAAAAATCGGTCGCGTAGATCAGCTGCCGGCTCATCCGCCGCTGGGTGATCAGCCCGGCATGCATCAGCTGCTGCAGGTGAAAGGTCAGCGACGACGGCGTGAGATCGAGCGCGTGCGCGATGGTGCCCGCCGACAGCCCGTCCGGCCCGCGCTGCACCAGCAAGCGAAACACCGCGAGCCGGGTCTCGTGCGCCAATGCGCCCAGCGCCGCGATCGCCTGCTTGCCGTCCATGAGGCCTCCGGTATTCCAACGACGGTCAAAATGCCGTGCGCCTTCGCCGCTGTCAACGGGATTTCGTGAAAAATCGAATGGTCGATCGGGGGTGCGATCGCGGCGCTCAGGGGCTACATAGAGACCGGCTATGACGAGGAGGTTCCGATGGACAACCAGACCCGCACCGAGCTCGAAGCCGCCGCCTTCCGCCGACTGGTGGAGCATCTGCGCGAGCGCACCGACGTGCAGAACATCGACATGATGAATCTCGCCGGTTTCTGCCGCAATTGCCTGTCGCGGTGGTATCGCGAGGAGGCCGAGCAGCGCAGCATCCCGCTGTCCGACCCGCAGGCGCGCGAGATCGTCTACGGCATGCCCTATGACGAGTGGCGCAAGAAGCACCAGAAGGAAGCGACCCCCGAGCAGAAGGCCGCCTTCGCCGGTTCGCAGCCGCAACACTAGCCGCGACGCCGCCCGGCTGCGTCGTCTTGCGGGCGCGCGAGCGGGCGACTATCGTCGGCGTGCCGCGCGGGGGCGCGGGTCATTGGGGAAGAGGGGACCATGCCTGACGTCGGCGGGATCGCGGGCGAGCGCCTGAAATCCTTTATCGAGCGCATCGAGCGGCTCGAAGAGGAAAAAAAGACGCTCGCCGAGGACATCAAGGAAGTTTACGCCGAAGCCAAGGGCACCGGCTTCGACACCAAGATCATCCGGCAGATAATCCGGCTGCGCAAACGCGACCAGGACGAGGTCGACGAGGAGGAAACCCTGCTCGACCTGTACAAGCGCGCAATCGGCATGCTACCCGACGCCGCCCCGCAATCCGAAGCGGCGGAATAGCAAGCGCGGTCGCTTTGCGCGACATCAGCCCCCTCCCGCCCGCTGAAGCGGGCTTCCTCCCTCGGTTGCGGGAGAGTTCAGGTGGCGGGCTGTCGCGCGCTGTGCCCGCGTTTCCAGGCTAATCGGCGGCGCGGGCGGATGACGGCGCCAGATGCCGGCGCACTGCCGCGACCAGCGCGTCGGCTTCGGCCTGGGTCGCGTCAAAGCGGCAGACAAAGCGCGCCA
>DATMLO010000079.1:0-8756 GCA_035570495.1 Allostellaceae bacterium
CCATGAAGATGCGCTTGGAGATCGGGAAATTCTCCGGGTCGCGCCCGCGCGCCATCAGCGCGTCCTTTAGGATCGGCACGGATTGGCCGAACTGGGCAGTTCTCGACCCGCCCGACCCCATCCAGCCATCGGCCAGCTCGGCGGTGCGCTTGATCGCGGTCGGGTGGCCGACCCCCATCCATAGCGGCATCGGCTTTTGCACCGGGCGTGGCGACATGACCTCGTTCTCGATGTTGTAGAATTTGCCGCGAAAGGTGACGCGCTCCTCATTCCACAGCGCCCGGATCAGCGCGACCTCCTCGCGGAAGCGCGCGACCTTGCCTTCTTCGGGCACCTCGAACTGGCGGTAATGGTGCTCGCGGCCGAGCCCGACACCGAGGATCGCGCGCCCGCCGCTGACATAGTCGAGCGTCGCCCATTGATGCGCGACCATCGCCGGGTGGTGCACCGCCAGCACGACAACCGAGGCGCCGACGCGGATTTTCGACGTCACCGCCGCGGCATAGGTCAATACCGGGATCGGGTCGAAGCACATCGACTCTTCGTTGAGCGTGTTCTCGGTGACCCAGAGATCGCGAAAACCCAGCGACTCCGCACGCTGGGCGACTGCCTTGACCGCGGCCATGTCGATCGGATCCGGCGAGCGGTGCGGCAACGACATGCCAAACGCGATTTTGTCCTTCAAGGCCATGGGGCGGCGCCTTGCGCGAGCGGTGATGGGCGGTGGCTAGATTGAACCGTCCGCCGGCACAAGGGCAAGGGGCGAGCAGCCGCCCTCCTGGTAGATAAATTTTTAACCTTATCTCCCGCATATTGCTGATATGACGAAAATCGAAAATACGTCACATGACCGCTCTGCCTATCTTCTTCGGCCGATCCGCACGCTGCGTACGGTGTGCCGGGATACCGGTCGCGACGATGACGGCCGCGCCTGCGCAACCTGTACGCTTCGGGATTTGTGCGCGCTGATCGAGCGACGGCTCGGTGTCCTGGCCATAAACGGCTAATCGGATATGCGCGAAATGCCGCTGCGCCGTTCAGGGGCAGGTGCCGGTGACCATCGACGGAATGCCGTCTTGCGGGTTGGCCGCGCCGCAGCCCGGCGTCGCGGCAATCGTGTGGCGTATAACGGAAGTCGCCGTGCCCGCGTTCCCGGCGAGTGGCGCGACGGTGCGCTTTAAACTGCTGATTTCAAGCTGATATTTTCTTCGACTTCCACTTCTGTTGCCCATGCCTCGCCGGGCGCGACAAGCCTGAGCCGGCCGCTGCCGCTGCCGCTGTTGAACGCCGCCGCCTCGCCGGCGGCGAGTTTTGCCTCGGTCAGAAAGGCATTGAAAGGGCCGCGTCCTCTGGCGCTGCTCGGTATTTCGAGCGCTTCTGCGTAGGCGGCGCGAAACTCCTCGAAGTCCTGCTCGGCCACCTCGGCGAGACGCTGCGCGGCCATGGCTTCCTCGGTCAGTTCGAAGATCCGGCGATGGGCGTCGTCGAGGCGGCGCGCGGTGCTCGACTGCGCCACTTCCTCGACCGCGAGCTTGCGCCGCAATTCGCGATTTTCCCGATTGAGCCGCTCGATCGTGTCCTTGAACCGTGCCAATTCGGTCAGCGGCACGCCGCCGCAGGCAAACTCGATGCAGATTTGGCTGAGTGGCAGCCCTTCCGCGGCGCGCCGGAACGTGTTGACCGCGGCGACCATCGCGTCGTCGCGCGTCGCGGGATGTACCGCGATCTCGAGACAGCGTATCGCCGGCTCCCACCTGTTTCCGTCCATCAACGCCTGCCGCGACCGTGTTGAACCTTTGGGGTGCGCGCAAGATCACGAATTAAGGTTAATCAGTCGCTAAAACAGGGAAGGCTGGGCGCCGGCCTGACGCGAGCGCGAAAAAGCCGCCCAGGGATGGTCCCGAGGGGCGGCTTTTTTGGTAGCGGGGGGCGGATTTGAACCGCCGACCTTCGGCTTATGAGTCCGCTGCTCTGACCAACTGAGCTACCCCGCCCCAAGAGACCGCGCATATAGGAGATCGGCTCTTTAGGGTCAAGAAGCTCGCCTGATCCAGCCGCCGCCGAGCACCCGATCTCCGTCATAGATCACCGCAGCCTGGCCGGGCGCGACCGCGCCGGCGGGCGCGGCTAAAGTGAGTTCGGCGGTGTCGCGGTCTTCGCAGGAGAGAAGGGTCGCCGGCACCGGCGGCTGCGCCGAGCGCAGCTTGGCGGTGACGGCCCGCGCCTCGCCAGCCGCGAGCGGCGCCTCCAACCAGTTGAACTCGGCCAATCGCAACCGCATCTCGGCGAGCGCGCTGTAGGGTCCGACCACCACCTGCCGCGCCGCCGGCTCCAGCCGCAGCACGTAAAGCGGCTCGGGCGCGGCGATGCCGAGGCCCTTTCGCTGGCCGACGGTGAAATGGGCGATGCCGCGATGCCGGCCTAGCACAGTGCCGGCCGCATCGACGATGTCACCGGGTTCGCCCGCCTCGGGGCGCAGCCGAGTCACAATGTCCGCGTAGGAGCCCTGCGGCACAAAGCAGATGTCCTGGCTGTCGGGCTTGTCGGCGACCGGCAGGTCGAGCTGGCCGGCGAGCGCGCGAGTCTCGTCCTTCCCCATACCGCCGAGCGGGAAACGCAGGAAATCGAGTTCATCGCGTGTCGTGCGGTAGAGGAAATAGCTCTGGTCGCGCGCCATATCGGCGGCGCGGTGTAGTTCCGGGCCGGTGTCGCCCACCACGCGCCGGGCGTAATGCCCGGTTGCCAGCGCACTCGCGCCGAGGTCTCGCGCGGTCTCAAGCAGGTCGCGGAACTTGACCCGTTCGTTGCAGCGGATGCACGGGATCGGCGTCTCGCCGCGGCCGTAGCTGTCGGCGAAATCCTCAATCACCGCCGCGCGAAACCGCGCCTCGTAATCCAGCACGTAATGCGGGATGCCGAGCTGCCGCGCGACATTGGCGGCGTCGCGCACATCCTGCCCAGCGCAGCACGCGCCTTTCTTTCCGATTGCGGCGCCATGATCGTAAAGCTGCAGCGTGATGCCGACGACATCATAGCCGGCGCGCGCGACCAGCGCCGCGGTCAGCGAGGAGTCGACCCCGCCCGACATCGCGACGACGACGCGATGGTCTTCCGGCTTTCCGGGCAGGCTGAGTTCGATGGGCGCGAGCATGCCGCGGAATATAGGCGTTTCAGGGAGATTTACAGCGTCATTCCGGAAGGGAGGCGAACCGGCTTCCGTGTCGCTTGCGGCGAACCCTTCCAAAGGATCTATTTCGCGGCGGCAAGAGTCGCCCTGACGGGCGTTGCCACGATTGTGCGATGCGCCGGCAGTCGTATGACCGTCGTCGTGCCCTTGCCCGGCGCGCTCTGGATCGTCAGCGAGCCGCCGTGGAGCTCGATCAATCGCTTGGCGAGCGGCAATCCTTGACCGGTGCCCTGATGGGCCTTGGCGAGGTCGCCGTCGAGCTGGACGAAGGGCTCCAAAGCCGCGATTGCCTGTCCGCGAGACATGCCGATCCCCGTGTCTCGCACGCTGCAGATCACGCCGCCGTCCCCGGCGCGCGCGGTCTCGATGTAGATGTGGCCGCCGGCGGGTGTGAACTTCAACGCGTTCGACAGCAGATTGATGAGGACCTGGTTCAGCCGCAGCGGGTCGGCCCTGACTGCCGGCGCGTTCGCAACGGCGCTGTGGACGGTGATCCGCTTCTGTTCGCTCAGCAGCCGCAACGGCGCCAGGCTCTGCCGCACGACCTCGGCGAGGTCCACCGTCTCGTCGGTGAGCTTTAATTTGCCGGCTTCGATGCTGGCTGTGTCCAGCACATCGTTGATGACCTTGAGGAGATGCGCTCCGGCGGTGTTGATGTCCCCGGCATACTCCGCGTAGCGATCGATCGCCTCGGATCCGAAGGAAGCTCTTGATGATCTCGGAATAGCCGATGATCGCGTTCAGCGGCGTGCGCAACTCGTGACTCATATTGGCGAGGAACACGGACTTTGCTTGGCTCGCCGCCTCCGCGCGCTCCTTGGCGTCGGTCAGCTCGGTGTTTGCGGCACGAAGCTGGACCTGCCGTTCGGCGAGGCTCGCCTGATGGGCGGCGCGAAGGCGCACTTCGCGTATCAAATACGCGGCGAGCCCAGCCAGCAGGATCGTCGCCCCCGAGGCCAGCAAGATGATGGTGATGGCGCTGGCATGCGCCGTGGCAAGCTGATCGGCTTCGTCAAGACCGACCGTCACGATCAGCGGATAAGCGTTGACGCGGCTATAGGCGAAGATCCGCGAAATGTGGTCGATGCGGCCAGCGCGGACAAAGGTGCCCTCGCCACCTTCGCCGATATTACTTGGCAGATCCGCGCCGGCGATCGAGACGCCGACGCCTTCATCGCCATGCGGGCTGCTGTCGGCAAACCGCGCGCGAATGCGCAGATCGACGCCCGACAGCGACATGACGCCGTTCGGCCCAAGATTGATTTTTTTGTGCAGAGTGGTCAGCGAGTCGGGAGCAATCATCACGACGAGAACGCCAAGCAGGCTCCCATCGGCCGCGTTGACACGGCGGGAGATCGGAATGAGCGGTACGCCGGCGAGGCGGCCGATTATCGTCTGTCCGAAATAAAGTCCCTGATAGCGCCCATCCAACTGCGCGAGGAAATGGCCGCGATCAGAGAGATTGGTCGGCGCGGGGTGCTGTTCGAAAGTTGTCGAGCGCAACCAGCCATCGGGGCCAATGAAGCTGATTTGCGCGACACCTGGCGCGGCCGAGCCATTGTCCTTGCCCCAGGCGTACAGATCGAACTTCCCGTGGGTCTGCTGGAGCCGGTCGGCGAGCCCGTTCATCTCGCCTTCTACGCCACTCAGCATATGCGTCACTTCCTCGCTGAAGGCTCTGGCGAGGTTGAGGGTCTCGTCGGCGGCGTCATCAAGCGCGGCTTGCCGCGATGCGACGGTCGAAACCGTCACCGCAACCCACATCACCGCGATTAACAGGCCGACGCTCAGCCCGATGATCCAGATGGCGCCTCGGGCATTTGGGGATTGAGTCAAAAGAGCGTCTCCTTGCCGGGACGACGTGTCCCGTCAGGTTGGGCTCCCCCAATGCCCAATCACCACACGATCTCCGCAGGATGGTTAATATTTGGTTAGGTGAACCGCGGTAGGCCCCGCGAGGCGCGGGCTCCAACCAATCATGCGGCGGCGTCCAGACCCATCTGCCAGAAATCGGCTTCGAGTCGCGTTGCCACGGCGAAAGCCGCGGCGAGAGTGGGAATGCGGCCTTCTCCTCCGCGCCGGGCGAATTGCTCGTCGAGCGCCATTTTCGCTTCCGTGGCCAGCGCCTGGTATTCCCCGCCGGCGTACATGTCGAGCCAGCTTTTGTAGGGGTTGCCGGCGAGCTTTGTCGCCGGATCGGCCATGCGTTCGGCGGTAATCTCGGCATAGCCGACTATGCACGGCGCGAGCGCCACCTCGAGATCGAGCCGGTCACCGGCGAGGCCACGATCGAGCACGAAACGGGTGTAAGCGATCGTTTCCATCGCCTCGGGCGCGGACTCCATCATCGCCACGTCGATGCCCCAGCCGCGGCAATATTCGACATGCAGCCCGATCTCGACATCGAGTGTAGCGGCGACAAGGCTTTGCGCGCGGCGCATCTCCGCCAACGTGTCCGATTTGTAGATCGCCAGCCCCCAGGCGCGGCTGAAATGCAGCAGAAACAGGTAGTCCTGGATCAGGTAATGGCGGAACGCCGCCTCGGGTAGCGTGCCGTCGGCGAGACGGAGCACAAAGGCGTGGCGGGTGTAGGCATGCCAGGTCGGGCCGGCGGCGGAGACGAGACGGTCGAACAGCGTGTTGCCGGTCACTAGCCGTTCATCATGTTGCGGGTGGCGGCGGGGAGCCGCACGGTCAGCCCGTCCAATTCCTCGGTCATAATGATCTGGCAACCGAGCCGCGAGGTCTGGGTCAAACCGAAGGCGAGGTCGAGCATGTCCTCTTCGTCCTCGCTCGCCTCCTTCAGGAGGTCGTACCAGTCGGGATCAACGATAACGTGGCAAGTGGAGCAAGCGAGCGAACCCTCGCACGCGCCCTCGATGTCGATTTTGTTGCGATGCGCGATTTCCAGCACCGATAGGCCGAGTGGCGCATCGACCTCGCGCGGCGTTCCGTTGCGCTCGACAAACGTCATTTTCGGCATCGGGACGGCTCGCTTAAATTCCGGAAGGGCGTGGCGCCATGTCTTCGGCGATGACCGACGCCGCTTCGGCGGGCGTCGCACTGGCCGGCAGGTCGGCCGGGCTTAAGACGCATAGCAGCTCGATCCCTGCCGCTTCGCTCGCGCGCAACAGTTCGGCGGCGAGCGCTGGGTCGAGCGCGGCGAAGACCAGCACCGCATGGGTCACCGGCCGGCCGAGCGCGCGTTCGGCGCGCAGCCGTGCACCTTCAAACAGCGCCTGCCAGGCGGTCAGTGGCGCATCAGGACCAGGCACCGGCAGATCGCGCTCGAAGCTCTCGCGGTCGGCGAGGGTGACGGCATTACCGCCGACGGACACCGCGACCACGGCCAGACCGCCGCTCGCGTCGATGCCGATCGCCGCGCCTGGCGCATCGGGATCGGCGGGCGAGCCGTCAGGCTCTTCGATCTGAAACAGCTTCACTCAGCCAACCACGTCTAGACGTGGAACGACTCGCCGCAGCCGCAACGGCCCTTTTCGTTCGGATTGCGGAACACAAAGCCCGATTCGAGCTTCTCCTCGACGTAATCCATCTCGGTGCCGAGAATGAACATGACCGCCTTGGGGTCGACCAGCACGGTGACGCCCTTGTCTTCGACTATTTCGTCGAATCGGCCCTTTTCGTCGGCATATTCGAGGGTGTAGCTGAGCCCCGAGCAGCCGCGCGAGCGCACGCCGACGCGTACGCCAAGCGACGGCTTGCCGCGGCTTGCGAGCAATGCCTGGATGCGGTTCGCCGCCGCATCGGTCACCATCAATGCCGGGGGTCGGGCCAGAGCCATGTTCAGCCTCACACTCCTCGAACTTTCCTGCGCGGCTTCATATTGACGCCGCCATCGTCGCCGTCAATCGTAAGGTAAATGTTATGTAGTCGCGCCCTTACCAGATTTCACCCTGAGCCGGGCCGCGGCGGACGCGATCGCATCGGCTGCGAAGTCGACATCGGCCTCTTTCGTGAAACGGCCGAGCCCCAGGCGGATCGAGGCATTGGCGCGTTCATCCGACAGTCCCAGAGCGCGCAGCACGTAAGACGGCTCGACCGAGGCCGAGGTGCAGGCCGACCCGGTCGAGATCGCGATCGATGCGCAGGCTTCGATCAGGTCGGGCGCGGTCGTTCCCGGCACCGAGACGTTGAGGCTGCCGGGCAGGCGATGATCGAGATCGCCGTTAACGATCAGCCCCGGCATGCGCTCAGCAAGGTTCGCCCGCAGCCTTTCGCGCAAGGATTTGAGGCGCTTCGCCTCATCGCCCATTTCCGCGGCGGCGAGCGCGCAAGCCTTGCCAAAGCCGACACAGAGCGGGGTCGGCAAGGTGCCCGAGCGCACGCCGCGCTCCTGGCCGCCGCCGTCGATCAGGGGCACGAGGCGCACACGCGGCCGCCGCCGCACGTACAGCGCGCCGACGCCCTTGGGGCCGTAGAGCTTGTGGCCCGACATCGACATCAGGTCGATCTTCATCGCCTCGACATCGAGTGGGATCTTGCCGAGAGCCTGCGCGGCGTCGGTATGGAGCAGGATGCCGCGTGAGCGGCACAGCGCGCCGATCTCGGCGAGAGGCTGGATGACGCCGATCTCGTTATGCGCCGCCATCACCGTGACGATCAGCGTGCGCTCGGTCAGCGCCGCCTCGAAGGCGGCGAGCGAGACAAGGCCGTTTTCCGCGACCGGCAGATAGGTGACGCGGAACCCCTCGCGCTCCAACGCTGCGCAGCTTTCGAGCACACATTTGTGCTCGGTCTGCAGTGTGACTATGTGGTCTCTGGCGCCGCTTGCTGGCGGGTGCTCGCGGGCGAAATGCGCGGCGCCCTTGAGCGCGAGATTGTTCGCTTCGGTGGCGCCCGAGGTGAAGATGATCTCGCGCGGGTCGGCATGGATCAGTGCCGCGACCTGTTCACGCGCCGCGTCGATCGCCGTCCTCGCGCGGTGGCCATAGACATGGCTTTCACTGCTCGGGTTGCCGTAGTCGATCGTGAAATACGGCATCATGGCCTCGATTACGCGCGGATCGACGGGGGTCGAGGCCTGATTGTCGAGGTAGATGGGGAGAGTATTGGGTGTGATGTCGTTCATGCCGCTCGCCTCGCCCGTGTGCGGCGGTAAAGCGCCGTCCAGGCATCTAGAAAATGGGCGATGTCGTCGTCGCTCGTCGACCATCCCAGGCTGACGCGGATCGTCGCGTCGGCGATCTCGGGCGCGACGCCCATCGCCGCCAGAACATGGCTCGGCCCGACCTTGCCAGACGAACAGGCCGCGCCGGCGCTTACCATGACCCCGTCGAGGTCGAGGGCGATAATCTGGGTCTCGGCCGGCACCCCCGGCATCGCGATTGATGATGTATTGGGCAGGCGCGGCACTCCGGCGGCAATGACGACCGCATCGGGTGGTAGCGCCGCCTCGAGCCGGTCGCGCAGGCTGCGCACGCGGTCGTACTCCGCCGGGTCGCCGGCTGTGGCGGCCGCGGCAAAGCCCGTAATGCCCGCGAGGTTCTCGGTGCCGGCGCGGCGGTTGCGCTCCTGTCCGCCGCCGCGCAGCAGCGGCGTGATCTCCGCG
>DATMLO010000080.1:0-2955 GCA_035570495.1 Allostellaceae bacterium
TCGAAGGTGCGATCCCGAATTTCGCCCAGCCTGTGGAAGAACACCGCGCGCCGCAACGCATTGCTCGCCTCGCCCTTGTTCAGTCCGGCATGGCTGCGCTGGCGCAGCGTCGGATCGGACAGCCATTGCAGCGTGAACAGCGTCCGCTCGATCCGCCCGAGCGCGCGCAAGGCCCGCGACAGCGCGTTTCCGGCACCGGCCGCTGCCAGCTTGCGCAGTATGACGGACGGCACGACCGCACCCGCCTCAATGGAGGCCTTCAGGCGCATTAGCTCGCCCCATTGGCCGAGGATCGCGGCTGTTTCGACGGTGTCGCTGACCAGCGGCGCGAGCAGCGGCCAGGCGGAGGGCTTCTCGATCGTATAGAGCTTGCGATCCTTCAGATCCTTGATCCTGGGTGCGAAACCGATAGCCCAGCAGATGGCAAAGGCCGAACACGTGATCGGTCGCACCAGCGGTGTCGGTGTAGTGCTCGGAAATTCGCAGATCGGTCTGGTGGACATGATGTAACAGCCCGTCGAGCACGTAGGGCGCTTCGCTCATCGTCGCCGAAATGACCCGCGTATAAAACGGACCGTAACGGCCGGAGACGTGCGTGTAGATCACCGCGCCGGGGTCGATGCCGTATTTCGCGTTGATCGACCCGCCCGCTCCCGCATGGCCCGCCGCGCGAAAATATTGCCCATCGGAGGACGAGGTCGTGCCGTCGTCCCAGATCGCCGCCATGGGATGTTTGTGGTGCGCATCGACGATGGCAGCCCGCGCGGCGACGTAGTTGTCGTCGCTGATGTGCCACTGCGCCACGTTGACGAGGTGGAGGTAGCCCAGGTCGCGCGATGCGTCCGCCATGCGGGCGAGGCCGAGATTGGTGCCGTCGGCGAGCACCGCCGCCAGCAAGGCCGCTTTGTCGGCGGTGGGATTGCCGGTGCGCAGATGGGCGAACCGGTCCGCGAATCCGGTCCACGCATCGACATCGCTCAGCACCTCGGTGATACGCACCCGTGGCAGCATTCCGTTTAGCCGCAGCGCCAGATCGCGCGCGGCTTCGGGCACGGCCGGCGGGGTGCGGGCGATGAACAGCTTGCCGTCCTCGATCTCGACGCCATCGAGTTCGCCGCGCGCGGCGCGCTCGGCGACAAACGTCAGACGCTCGCGTAACGCGGCCGTCCGGGTCGCGATGTAGCGGCCGGGATCGGTCTCGCCATCGATGCCCGTGTCCCGCGCGGCCTCAGCCGGGAGCAGGTAGTTTTCGAACGCCCGATAATCGCGACTGCCCGCGACCCAGATGTTGCTGCCCCTCAGCCTGTCGCGGAGCGTGGCGAGCACCGCCGTTTCGTAGAGCCGCCGGTCCGCCGCGCCGTTCGCGAAGATCAGCCTGCGCCAATGCGGCGGCAGGAACGACGAGGGCGGCCGTTTGGGCAGTGTGCGGGTGCCGTCGCGGTCCAGGGTGCGAAGAAGATCGACAGCCGCCAGCACGGGATCGTTCGGCGTGCTAGACCGGAAGTCAAAGGCGGCGAGGAAGCGCGGACTGAACCGGGCACCGAATATCGCTCGGCCGCCGTGACCAGGATGTCCTGATCCGCCACATCCGCGACGGCGCCGACGACGGGCAGCACGCCGTCGAGTTGCGCCATGCCGATCTCGCGCTCGACCACGGCGACGCCGTCCTCCCCGGCTTCCTTCGCATGCCGGAGGGCGGCGATGGTGCGGCGGAACAGCACCAGGGCTCTGGCGACATCGCGCCGCGTCGCTTGAAAACGCCTTTCGTCGCGGTTCCGCGCACGGCTGAACAACGTTCCCATGTATTTTTCGAACATGGCGAGCGTCGCGTCGGTCAGCCGGGTTTCGAGGTTCGCGGCCTGGACAGCGAGAATGGCCGTTCGCCGCGCGGGTTCGAGATCGGCGATATGCTGGACGGTCATGATCGCCCCTTCGTCGATCAGCCGGGCGAGGCGGGCGGCGTGGATACGCCCGGCCCGCGCGGGGTCGCTTCCCAGGCCGCGCGCATATTCGAGGCGATCCAGCAGCGTGACGATGTTCGAGGGCGCGGGCGACTCCGAATAATCCCGCAGCCAAGCGAAGCGCGACCGGCGCTGTTCGGGATCGACCGCCAGCAATCCCGCCAGCATGTCCCGCTCGGCGTCCGTCATTCCCTCCGCGAGTGCCTCGAAGGTTTTCTTGCGCGCCCGGGCACGGGCCGCCAGCCCGATTCGCTCCAACACCGTTGCCGAAGGTAGGACGACATTGTTCGCCCGAAGATGGTCGAGCATCGCCTGGACAATGGGCTCGCCGCGATCCGTGGCCCATGCCGCGTCCGCGCCGGCGCGAAGGCAGGAACGCCAGTCATCGAGACCGAAACCGCGAAGGCCCAGGAACTTGTGGAGTTCGAGCAAATGCTCGCGTCGCGTTTCCGCCCGGCGGGCGTATTCGCCGAACAGCGCCGGATCGGCGCCGATCTGTTTCGCGACGAAGGCGAGCATCGGCGCGGGCGGCGATTCGGCCGGGTCCAGCACACGGCCAGGATGGCGGAGGATGCAAAGCTGAACAGCGAAGCCGAGCCGGTTGCTGGCTCGCCGGCGGGCGCGGATATTGGCGAGGTCGGCCGCATCGAGAACATAATGCCGTGCCATGGCGACCGTGTCGGTCGGGATCGAGAACAGGCGGGTTCGTTGCTCGGCGGACAGCAGGCTGCGAGCGGGCATGGCGGGCTCCAATTGGCAGCGAAGCCCCGCTCATAAACCTGTTGCCTTTCGACGCTATTCTGAAAGAGGGTATTGAAAGCAAAATCGCAAGGAAATGCCGTGCCCGCTAAACCCATTCGCAAACGCTCGTTTGTGAAAGACAGCAAGTCCTCAAGGAAGGGCGTGCTGCTCGGCTACGCCCGCGTCTCCAAAGGCGATGAGCAGAGCAATGCCGTGCAAGCCGAGGCCCTCCGCGCCGCTGGCTGCCGCCGCA
>DATMLO010000081.1:0-42459 GCA_035570495.1 Allostellaceae bacterium
CGTTCCCGCCAAATTCTCCATGACGCCGACGGCGAACCCGCCAAGAACCGCACCGCCCGGGCTGGTCAGTCCCCCAAGCACCGCGCCGGCGAAACCATAAAGCAGGACGCCGATCATCATATTCGGCTCGAGGAACACGACGGGAGCGACAAGCATCCCCGCGACCGCACCGATCGCCGCCGCCATGCCCCAACCCAGCGCTGTCATCCAGCCGACGCGGATCCCCACGAGCCGCGCCGATTCAGGATTGGCTGCGGCGGCGCGCATCGCCAGCCCTAGCCGCGTGCCACGGAAGAACACGTAGAGCAGGGCAAGCAGCAACAACGTCACGCCGATCATGCCGGCTTCGTGCGTGTCGACCAGCCCGCCGAGCAAAGACGTATGCCCAAACGGGGTCGGGAAGGTCTTGACCGTGTAGTCCCAGATCTGCCCCGCCGAGCTGTTGAGAATGCTGAACAGCGCGATGAACGCGACGACCTGGCTCAGGATCGGCGCCTTCTGGACGGGGCGGAACAGCACCCGGTCGATCAGCACGCCGGCGATGAACGAGATGACCACGGCGAGCGCGAACGCGACCCAATAGGGCATGCCCCAGGCGATCAGCTGCCAGGCGATAAACGTCGAGAACATCGCCATCTCGCCCTGGGCGAAATTGAGATGGTCGATCGCCTGGAAGATCATCACGACGGCGAGCGCGACGCAGGCGTAGATCGCGCCATTCGCCAGACCCGCCATGACCTGCTGCAGCAGCATTTCCATGCGCTAATACCCGAGATAGGAGCGGCGGATCGACTCGTCGGCGCCGACGACATCGGCCGGCGCGTCCATCACCACGCGGCCGGTTTCGAGCAGATAGGCGTGCTCCGCCAATTCGAGCGCGAGCGCCGCATTCTGCTCGACGACCAGCATCGCCACTCCGGTTTCCTCGTTGATGCGGCGCAGGATCGCGAACAGCTCCTCGACGATCAGCGGCGCCAGTCCAAAGGACGGCTCGTCGAGCAGCAACAGGCGCGGCCGCAGCATCAACGCACGGCCGACCGCCAGCATCTGCTGCTCGCCGCCGGACAAGGTGCCCGCCTGCTGCGCGTGCCGCTCCTTGAGGCGCGGGAAATTGACGTAGATGCGCTCGATGTCGTCGGCGATCTCGCGCCGGTTCCGGCGCGTCATCGCACCGAGCTGGAGGTTCTCCTCGACGGTCAGCCGCACGAAGGTGCCGCGCCCCTCGGGGACATGCGCGACACCCAACCGTACCACGTCCTCCGTCGCCCAGCCGGCAATCGACTTGCCATCGAAACGGATGTTGCCGGCGACGCGCACCATGCCGCAGATCGAGCGCAGCACCGTGGTCTTGCCGGCGCCGTTGGCGCCGAGCAGCGTGCGCACCTGACCTTCGTCGAGGCTGAAGCCGACATCGTAAAGCGCTTGGTTTTGGCCGTAAAACGCGTTGAGCCCGGACACTTCGAGCATCATGCCGCGTGCTCCCGGGTGGTGCCGAGATAGGCACGGATCACGTC
Source organism: Allostellaceae bacterium (assembly GCA_035570495.1). Taxonomy (GTDB): domain Bacteria; phylum Pseudomonadota; class Alphaproteobacteria; order ATCC43930; family CGMCC-115725; genus DATARH01. The sequence goes on from DATMLO010000081.1 coordinate 1,515, forward strand.
TTCGTTACGCTGTACCTCGGCCGGCGTGCCCTCGGCGATCTTGCGGCCGAAATCGAGCGCTACGACCTTGTCGGACACCGACATGACGAGGTTCATGTGATGCTCGACGAGCAGCACGGTGACCTGTTGCTCGTCACGTATCCGCCGGATCAGCGCGCCCAACTCGCCGACATCGCCGTGATTGAGCCCTCCCGCCGGCTCGTCGAGCAGCAGGAGCTTGGGGCGGGCAGCCAGCGCTCGCGCAAGCTCGATACGCTTGCGCGTACCGAGCGGTAGCCCGTCGGCCGGACGACGCGCGACGCCTTCGAGATCGAGCAGCTTCAGCAGCGACCAGGCGAAATCGGTTAGCTCGCGTTCCTGGCGGCGGGCCCAGGGCAGGCGCAGCCCGTCGCTGACAAAGTCGCTGCGGCTTCGGGCGTGCGCGCCGATCCTGACGTTGTCGAGCACCGATTGCGGGCCGAACAGCGCCAGGTTCTGAAAGGTGCGGGCGATGCCGATCTCGGCGATGCGGTGCGCCGGACGGTGCAACGTCGATTGGCCTTCAAACAGGATATCGCCGCGATTAGGGGTGTACAGCCGACTGACGCAATTGAAGAGCGTCGTCTTGCCGGCACCGTTCGGGCCGATCAGCCCGAGGATATGGCCTTCGTCGATCGTGAACGAAACGCCATCGAGCGCGACAATGCCGCCAAAGCGCAACGCGATGTCGCGGACATCGAGCAACGGGTCGCGCACCGTCACCATGCCTATCGCCGGCCCATAGCACCACGCTGGCCCGGCCGGCCGGCATCGGCAACGTGCATTCCCATCCCCCGCGCTTATTGCGCCTACAATGGCGCGGGGCAAGGTGCCGAGGGGTGCAGGCGAAGTCAAGGCGGAGGAGTGTCGCGTCGTTCTCTCTATCGTGATTAAGCTTGTTGTGTCGCTTTTCGGCTGTAACGCTGCCCGATAAACAAGCAATCGGCCAGGCTCCGTGAGGCTGTCGCCTGAGCCGGGCTGGATCGACAAACAGCGGTAAATCCGCGATCATCCGGGGCAAGGTAAAAACCAGCGGCTAGCATTGATGATCCTCGTCTGCCCGACCTGCACCACCCGCTACAAGGTCGATGACGAGGCGGTGAGCCGGCCCTCCGGCCGCACCGTGCGTTGCGCCAATTGCGGGCATAGCTGGCGTCATGTCGCGCCGTCGTCGCCAGGCATCGTGCGGCTGCGTGAGCGTGTCGAGGCCGCCGAGAAGGGCGAGCTGACGTTGGAGCCGCGCCCGGCGATCACCGCCCCGGTCCCGCCGCGTCGGCGATCGGGCTCGGGGCTTGGCTGGGTGATCGTGATCTTGCTGATTGGCGCCGCGGCGGTCGGGGCGATCTTCGCGCGCAACCAGGTGGTCGCGCTATGGCCGCCGGCGGCGCAGATTTACGAGCGGGTCGGGCTGAGCACCGGGCCGCTCGGCGTGGGGCTCGACATCGCCAATGTCGCGACGACGCGCAATGCCGACGGGCTGATCGTCGAAGGCGACATCACCAACAAAGTCGGGGTGACTCACTCGGTGCCGCATCTGCGGGTCGCGCTGCGTGACGCCAGCCAGCACGAGCTGGTGTTCAAGATCATCGAGCCGCCGCGCGAGAAGCTGCTGCCCGGCGAGACGAGCCATTTCGTTGTCGGCTTCCTGCCGGCGCCGGAAGGGGCGGTCGGCGTGCTGGTGACGTTCGCCGCGGGATAAGGTTTAGTGACGCCGCGCCAGATATTCGGCGCGGGCAAGTTGCCGCAGTCGCGCCATACGCTGGCCGACGGTCGTCGGTCGACCGCCGCCGAACATAATCGGCCTGCCGTAGCCGTGGCCCGCGCTGATTACCAGCTCGCCCTTGTCGTTAAAATGGATTTCCCGACCGTCGAACAACAGCCGGCCGAGCCCGGTATCGTCGAGGTCCCAGTTGCGCACCGGGCCTGAGTCGATATGGATGAACCCGGAATTCGGATACCAGCCAACGCCGCCGCGCTTCATCGCGCGCGCCGCTTGCATGGCCTCGACAAGCTTGGCGCCGAAATGCACGTCGAGCGCGCGGCCGTAGATATGCTGGCTGTTCTCGGCAACCCCGAATGTCGTCCGCGCCAGCATCTCGTTGGTTTCGCGCGTCCGGTAGGCCGACAAGATTTGCGCCTCGTTCTGCCCGGTCGCGCTCATCACCGCCGATAGGAAATCGAGCGCCTCGACATCGCAAGGGATCGTCGCGCCAGTATGGAAATCGCGCAGGAACTCGGACAACTCGGACATCGCCGTCGCGATTGGCCCATTGTCGTCGCGATAGGCGCCGTCAAAAGTCTCGCCGGTATGCGCGTTGGTCAGTTTCAGCCGCGACGGGCCAGGCGGCGGCGCGGGCACCGCACGAGCCATTCCCGGCAGCATGACCGTGCCGGCGATAATCGAGAGCAGCAGTCGACGATCCATGACCAATAATAAAAACGCCCGAAGTCTAAGACGGCCTCAAAACTGACGCAGCAGCCGGTCGATGTAGTCGAGTTCAATGGCCGGGCGCGACCGCTCTCCGGCCCGCCGGCGCAATTCGTCGAGGATTTCCCGCGACTTCTGCAGCACGGTGTCGTCGGGAATCGCGACGTTGCCCTGATCGTACGTGCCGTTCGCCGAAAGCGGCCGGCCGAACGGGTCGCGGTCGATGCTGTCGGGTGGCAACTGCCCGGTTGCGTCGAACTCGCCGGGGCTGCCGCTCTTCGAGGCCTGATCCTGAAGTTGCTTGGCGAAGTCGCGCGCGCCTTGCTGCAGCTGGTCGAGCGCCTCGCTCTGTGGGCCGACCGCGTCGCCTGGGGCGCCGTGCCGCAATGCGCCAACCGCGTCGTGCATATCACGTTCGGCCCGGCCGAGCGGGTCGGGGATATCGCCGAGCCCGTCGCTCATATGCCGCATCATGTCGCCGAGGGTGCGGCGCAGCGCCTCCTGCTGCTGCGCGGCATCGCCTAGATCGCCGAGCGGCGACCCGGTGTCGCTGTCACCGGGTTGCGCGTTCTGCCCCATCTGATTACCGCCGTCTTGGCTCGGCCCTGGGCGGCGTTGCGCGCGGTAGCTGCGGTCGAGCAGCTGTTGCTGCTTCTGCATCAGGTCCCGTAGGTCACGCATCATCTGTTGGGCCTGGTCGTTGCCGCGCTGACCCTGCCCGGGACGCGCCGTGCGCAGGTTTTCGAGCATGTCCTGAAGCTGCGACAGCAGTTGGCGCGCCTGTTCCTTGTCGCCGCTGCGCGCGAGCTCACGAGCCCGGTCGAGCATGCGCTGCAAGTCGCGCTGCGTGACCACCCTCGCTGGCGGCGGCTGATCGTCGGCCGGGTTGTTCTGCAGGTTCTGTGCGAGCGATTGCAAGTAGCGGTCGAGCGCTTGATTCAGCTCGCCCATCAACCGGTCGATCTCTTCGTCCGGCGCATTGTTGGCGAGCGCGTTCTGCAGCTCCTGCTGCAGCCGGCGCAGGTCGCTTTCGGCAAGCGACATGCCGCGATCCTCGATGCGCAGCGCGATATCCCAAAGCAGCGGCACGACCGCTGCTGCCGCGGGCTCCGCCTCGCCTTGCCGCAAGCGATCGGCGGCGACGGCCAGCGCCAGATAGGCGATCGCGTCGTCGTGGAACATCGTCGGCTGCTTGTCGAGGTCATCGAGAATTTCGGCCACGACGTCGCGCGAATTGGCGTCCTTCACCAACTCCTTGCGCTGCTCGATGATCGCTCGCGCCACGGGGTTGGTGAAGCTCCGCTCCGGCAAGGTCATGCGCACCGGCGCGCTCTCGCCGGTCTGGCCGAGCGCATCGCTCGCGACGACGGAAACCTCGACGGGCAGGCCCGCCCAGGGATGCGGCGACAGATCCTGATAGCTGGTCGCGTGCGCATCCTTGAGGTGAAGGCCGGGCAGAGCCAGGGCAATCTCCACAGCCTGTCCCGGCTTACCGCTCGCCTTCTCATCGGCGCGGCGGATGACCAGCTTGACGCCCTCGACGCCGTAATCGTCGGTCGCGCGGTATTCGATGCGCAGCGCGGCGCGCGGGGTCGCGCCCGGCGGCTGGGCAAAGGCGGCTGTCGGCGGGTTGTCGGGGATGATCTCGATCGGCCAGCGGCCGAGCGTGGCGCCGCCCTGGGTGACCGTCAGCGACTGCCCTTTGTGCAGCACCGCCTGGGCCTGGAAATTCGTCTGGTCGATCACCTTGAAGTCGCTCGTCTGCGCGTCGATCGCGAGACGTGGCAGCGTTCGCCCGCCATGAATCTGCGCCAAAACCGTGCTGCCGGTCGGCACGCGGATGGGCCCTAGCGTATCGGCGCGCAGGAATTGCGGCGGCAAGCCCGTGTAATCGGGCGGTGTGATCCAGATATCGAAGCTGGCCGTCGCCGCGGCAGCACCGCCATCCCAGGTCGGCGCCAGCGCGCGGCCGATGCGCGCGCGCCAATCACCGCCGGCGTCGATCGCGCCGATCAACAACAGGATTGCGAGTACCGCACGCAAACCCCAGGGGTCGTGTCGCGCCAGTCCCGCGGCGGGCCAGCCGACGCGCAGCCGTCTCGCCGCGTCCTCCATGCGCTTGCGATGTGCCGCCCACAGGCTGGCCGCCGCGTCATCGAGCGGCACGCTGGGGCTGTCGGCCAGCGCGGCGAGTGGGCGGTGCGCAAGGTCGCTATTGAGCTCGATCCGGCGGCGGGCGGTCGGCACATCGGGCCAGACCAGAGCCCGCAGCCCCCAGATCGCCGCGGCGACAAACGCCAATGCGAAACCGGCAAGGATCGCGGCATGGAGGATCGGCGGCACAAGCTCGGCCAAGTCGAACAGCGCCGCGGCCAGGAAAAACCCGATGACGCACAGCATCGGCCAGAGCGACGGCCACACCTGCTCCCAGACGAGCGCCGCCCGCGACAGCAGCACCCGTCGGACAAGTAGGCGTTGTGGCGCGTTGTCCGGCGTCATGAGGCGAGCCAATCGGGCACGGTGTCGAGCGCCAGCAGCTCCTCAAGGCTCGGCCGTGCACGGATGACCGCAAAGCGGTCGCCATCGACCAGCACCTCCGGCACGAGAGGGCGGGTGTTGTAGGCCGAGCTCATCACCGCGCCATAGGCGCCCGCGGTCATGAACGCCACCAGCTCGCCCTCGTCGAGCGGCGGCAGTTCGCGGTCGCGGGTAAAAGTGTCGGTCGTCTCGCAGACCGGCCCGACCACGTCCGCGGGCGACAGCGTGGCGCCCGACGCCGGTTCGCGAACCGGCAGGATGCGGTGTTCGGCCTTGTACATCGCCGGACGCACCAGATCGTTCATCGCCGCATCGACGACGACGATCCGCCGCCCGCCATCCTTGACGTAAACGACGGTCGAAACCAAAGCGCCCGCCGCCGCCACCATGAAGCGTCCGGGCTCAAATGCCAGCGCCACGTCGAGCGGGCCGAAGACCTCGCGCACCATCGCCGCGTATTGCGCGGGTGTGGAAGGAACCTCGTCGCCGTAAGGCACCGTTAGACCGCCGCCGAGATCGACCCCGCGCACCGAGCATCCCTGCTGACGCAGCGCCAGCACCAACCCGGCGACGCGCTCGAACGCGGCACGGCTCGGCCCGAGATCGACGATCTGCGAGCCGATATGCACGGCAAGGCCGACCGGCTCGATGCCGGGCAGCTCCGCGGCAAGGCGATAGGCGGCGATCACCTCGTCATGAGCGATGCCGAATTTGTCTTCTTTGCGGCCGGTCGCTATGTCGCTGTGGGTGCGCGCGGCGACATCGGGATTGACCCGGATCGCGACGCGCGTCTTGCGGTCTCGTGCGCTCGCCAGCCCGCTCAGCTGCCGCAGTTCCGAGACCGACTCGACATTGATCTGGTGAATGCCGGCGTCGAGCGCGGCGGCCAGCTCGGCGCTCGTCTTGCCGACTCCGGAAAAGACGATGCGCTCCGCCGGGATGCCGGCGGCCAAAGCGCGCCGCAGCTCGCCTTCGGACACGACATCCGCGCCGGCGCCTAGTCCGGCGAACACCCGCAGCACCGCCTGGTTCGAGTTGGCCTTGACGGCGTAGCAGATAAGCGGAACGTCAGGCGCGAAGGCGGCGGCGAAAGCGCGGTATTGTGCCCGCATCGCGCCCGCCGAATAGAGGTAGAACGGCGTACCGACCGCCGCCGCGACGCGCGCGACCGGCACATTCTCGGCACACAACTCGCCGTCGCGGTAAGCAAAACTCTCCGTCAAGCGCGCCATCCGCAACGCATCATTGCTTCGGATAAGGTTGCGGGTAGGTGCTCGGCTCGCCGGGCGGCGGCACCGGGGGCCCTTTCTTGCCGCAGCCGGCGAGCATCGCGGCGACCATCAGCGCGAGAATGACCTGCGCGGCCGGCGAAGGACGGGTGCGGGCGATGATGGGATACTGACTCATCGGCAAAACCTTTTGCGGGCCGCCTTAATCGCGACGCGAACACGCTCCGGCGCCGTGCCGCCATAGCTGTTGCGGCTGGCGACCGAGCGGTCGACATCGAGCACATCATAGACCGCTTTTGTTATTTGCGGCTCGATCGCCTGCATCTCAGCCAATGGCAGCTCCGAAAGAGGAAGGCCCAGCGCCTCGGCGCGCTTGACGATAGCGCCGGTCGCGTGATGCGCCTGGCGGAACGGCAGCCCAGCCTCACGCACCAGCCAGTCGGCGAGATCGGTCGCGGTGCTGTAGCCGCGCGCCGCGGCCTCGTGCAGCCGCGCGACTTGGGGCCGCATGTCGCGCACCATGCCCTCGCATGCCGCCAAACACAGCTCTAGCGCGTCGGCCGCCTCGAACACCGGCGGTTTGTCTTCCTGCATGTCCTTCTGATAGGTGAGCGGCAGCCCCTTCATCACCGTCAAGAGCGCAATCAGCGACCCGTCGAGACGGCCGGTTTTGGCGCGCACCAGCTCGGCGGCGTCGGGGTTGCGCTTTTGCGGCATGATCGAGCTGCCGGTCGTGAACGCGTCCGACAGCTTGATAAAGCCGAACGGTTCGCTGGACCAGATGACAATCTCCTCGGCGAACCGCGACAGATGCGTGCCGGCGAGCGCGGCCGCGGCGAGAAATTCGATCGCGAAATCGCGATCCGACACGGCGTCGAGCGAGTTGGCCGCCGGCCGGTCGAAGCCAAGCGCTGTCGCCGTCGCGTCGCGATCGATCGGAAACGCCGTCCCGGCCAGCGCCGCCGCGCCGAGCGGACTCTCATTGAGCCGCGTGCGACAATCGGTGAGGCGGCCGCGATCGCGCCCCAGCATCTCGACATAGGCCAAGAGATGATGACCCAGCGTGACCGGCTGTGCGGTCTGCAGATGCGTAAAGCCCGGCATCACCGTCGCCGCGTGTGCCTCGGCCTGGTCCAGCAGCGCGGCTTGTAGCGCTGCCATCGCGGCATCAACGCGGTCGATCGCCGCGCGCACCCATAGCTTGAAATCGGTCGCGATCTGGTCGTTGCGCGAGCGCGCGGTGTGCAGCCGCCCGGCGGCCGGGCCGATCAATTCGGTGAGCCGGGCCTCGATATTGAGGTGGATATCTTCGTTTTCCTCGCGGAAGACAAAGCTCCCTGCGTCGATTTCCGCCTGGATTTGCTCTAGACCCGCGGTGATCGCCGCGCCATCTTCGGTCGACAGGATGCGCTGCGCGACCAGCATCGCGCAGTGCGCTTTCGAACCGGCGATGTCCTCGGCATGGAGGCGCCGGTCGACATCGATCGAGGCATTGATGCGACGCATGATAGCCGCGGGGCCGCCGGCAAAACGGCCGCCCCACATCGTATTGGGCGATGCACCCGTGGCAGCGTCGCCTGCCGGGCGCGGTTTGGGCTTGCTCATCGTCGCCACAACAATGCTGCTTATCGCTTCGACCTTAGGGGCCTCAATCTTCGGTTCGGCCGCACGAGCGGACGACGCCGATCAACTCAAGCTCGGCGAGTTTATCCCGGCCGCGTCGCCGCAGCCAGCGCCCGAGTTTTCCGCGACCGATCTCGCCGGCAACCCGCTCGCGCTCGGCGATTTAAAGGGCAAGTTCGTGCTGCTCAATCTGTGGGCGACCTGGTGCCAGCCCTGCATCAAGGAGATGCCTTCGCTGCTTGATCTGCAGGAAAAGCTCGGCGCGGCGCTGACCATCGTCGCGGTGTCCGAGGATCGCGGCGGCGAGGTGATCGTCAGACTCTTTGTCGACAAGCTCGGCCTCGACAAGCTCAAGGTCGGCCTCGACCCGAAAAATACCGCGGCCCACGCCTTTGACGCGCATGGTCTCCCGTCGAGCTTTCTGATCGACCCGAGCGGCAAGGTACTCGGCAAGGTCGAGGGCGCCGCCGACTGGAATTCCGACAAGCTGCGCGCGACGATCGCCAAGTTTCTGCCGGTGACAAAACCTAGCTGAGCACGCGCTGCAGGAACGCGCCGCCCGCCTTCAGCCCGGGGGCGTCGATCGAGTGGCCGATGCCGGGGCAGGTGAGCGTCTCAACCGAAACGCCGGCGGCCTTGAGCGCGCTGTCGGCCTCGGCCATCGACGAGTACGGCACCATCGGATCGTCGGTGCCGTGGATCAACAGAATCGGCGGCCGCGAGCGAATTTCCTCGTTGAGCAGCTGTGGCGCGATGAGCCGCCCGGAGAACCCGACGATCCCGGCCAGCTGCTTCTCGCGACGCGGCCCGACAAAGAGCGACATCATCGTCCCTTGCGAGAAGCCGACCAGCGCCAGCTCGCCGTCGTCGAGGCCGCGTGCCTCCAGTGACTCGTCGATGAAATCATTGAGGATGCTGGCTGCCGCGCGCGCGCCGGCGAGCCGCGACTCGGGGCTCGGGTCGCGCGCGCTGAGCCACTGATAGCCAAACGGCGCCATGTCGCAAGGGAAGGGGGCGTTGGGCGACAGGAACTCGGCATCGGGCAGCAGCGGCGCCCAGTACGGTGCCAGGCCGATGAGGTCGTTGCCATCGGCGCCGAGGCCGTGCAGCAGGATCACCAGCCGCGTTGGCTTGCCGCCCGAATGCGGCGGATGCGACGGCCCGCTGAGGGTCAGGTTCATCATTGCGCTCTCCGGCGATATCCTTGAACAGGCATAGCCGACGCGACTTGGATGAGCAATCGTGCGTCCTTCGAGGCTCGCGTTGCTCGCTCCTCAGGATGAGGGTTTTCGTTAATGCCCCCATATGACCTCCCTCATCCTGAGGTACCTCGCGCAGCGAGGCCTCGAAGGACGCAAGGTCGTTGACGCAACACCCTGAAATCGTCACGCGCTTCGCGCCGAGCCCAACCGGGTATCTGCATCTCGGCCACGTTCGTTCGGCCTGGGAAGGCTGGCATGCCGCGCGTGCGGCGGGCGGGCGTTTCCTGTTGCGCATCGAGGATATCGACCGGGGCCGCTGCCGCCCGGAGTTCGACGCGGCGATCCGCGAAGACCTCGCCTGGCTCAGGCTCGATTGGGACGGTGAGGTGCGCCGGCAATCCGAGCATTTCGCGGATTACCGGGCGGCGCTGGCGCGGCTCGACACGCAAGGCCTGCTTTATCCGTGCTTCTGCACGCGCAAGGACATCCAGGCGGAGATCGCCCAGGCCGGCGGCGCGCCGCAGGGCGATGACGGGCCGGTCTATCCCGGCACGTGCCGGGATTTATCACCGTCCGAGCGCGCCCAACGCATCGCATCAGGCATCGACCATGCGCTGCGCCTCGATGTGGCCGCTGCCCTGGCGCAAACCGGCCCCCTCGACTGGTACGAAGACGGGCGGCGCACCGCCGCCGATCCGACCGTGCTCGGCGATGTCGTTTTGGCGCGCAAGGATGTGCCGACCAGTTACCACCTCGCGGTGACGGTCGACGACGCGCTGCAAGGCGTGACCCTCGTCACCCGCGGGGCCGATCTGTTCGCGGCGACCCATATCCATCGTCTGCTGCAGGCGCTGCTCAACTTGCCGACCCCGGCCTACCGCCACCATTCGCTGCTGACCGACGCGAATGGCAGGCGGCTCGCGAAGCGCGATCGCGCGCTCACCATCCGGGCGATGCGCGACGCTGGGCTGAGCGCGGCGGAGGTACTGGAGAAGGCTCAGTCGAACGCGCGGTGAAGCCCGTTGGCGACATCGAGATATTCGGGATCGTCAGGTCGCAGTACGCCGTGGCGCACCGCAAAATCGAGGATCACCAGGTTGACGTTGAACTTGAAGGCGTTTGACGTGCGGATACGCTCGAGAACATCGGCGAGCGGCATCAGCTCGAACCCGGCGATCTCGCCGTCGCCGTTCGACGGCGTGAAATCTTCCGGCACTTCGAGGTCGTAGACAAACATCACATCGTCGCGGATGCCGAGCTTTGTCTCCATGCGGTAGGTGAGGGCGCCCGCCGCCGTGGCGCGCGCCACCAGCGCGGCCGTCACCCCGGCCTCCTCTTCGGCTTCCTTCGCGAGCGTCGCCGCGGCGCCATAGCCGTTGCCGATCCCGCCGGCGACCATGTTGTCGAGCTTGCCCGGCGAAACCTGCTTGTTCGAGGCGCGCTTGCCGATCCACAGCGAATAGCGATCGCCGTCGCGACGGTAGCCGTTGAGATGCACGCCGTAGGCGCGCACCCCGAAAAACGGCACGGCGCCCCGATCGAGCCGGAAGATCGGCGGGTCGCCCCAATGCGGCGCGACATCAAAGGTCTCGTTGCGCCATTTCGGCACCAGCCGCGCGGTGACCAGCGTGTCGACCACGCGGTCGACGGTGTGGCTGATCGCGTCGGCGTCGCCGGTCGTCCGCAGCCGCGCACCGTGGTGTCCAATCTCGAACACATGATGGTGCCGCGCCAGCGCCTCGGCATTGTCGCGTCGCAACCAGCCGATACGATGCTCGCCGGCCCAAAGCGGCATCGCCCGGGCTGGGTCATAGCTGTTGCAGTGGCGGATGCGATCGGCGAACGGCATGGGCTTCCCGGTTCCTCAGCCAAACTCCCCTAGGCGGTCAGCACGACCTCCACCCCCGTGATCTGGCGCAGGCAATTCGCCACGTAATCGGCCGTTTCGCCCAACCCGGCGACCTCGACGTCGATCGTCAGCCGGTTACCGGGGCGGACGACGGCGCTGTGCCACAGCTCGGGCACCAGGCCGCGTTTGGCGAAGATCTCGAGCACGCGCGGCATCACGCCGGGCTCCGCTCGGGCTTGTACGGAAAAGAATGTGGTGAGTGAAGGTTCAGCTGCAACGGCAGCGGCAAGAGACGACATCGGCGTAATCCTCGGCAAGTTGAGGGCGAATCACGACAGCCCGGGTTCCAATCGAACCCGGGTCAGTAATTCGCCGCATGCCGGCGCGATGCGTCGTCGTCTCTCGCATTACTGCGCGGTTTACGCTTGGCCACCGCTCGCGTCAACCGCGGCGGCAGGCAGGCTGCCATGCAGTCCGTCGATCCAGATCAATTCCCGAACAGTGATTTGATTGCGTTGCCGGGAACGCTGAGCGCCTTCGTCGCGGTGTCGCCGACTGTGTTGACGACACCGGTCGCCGTTCCGGCGACCGTGCCGACGACGCCCTTCGCGATGCCGGCCGGGTCGGGGTCGAAGCTTGGGTTGTCGATCGTGCCGCGGACATAAAATGGGATACCGATATCAACCAGGTTTACCCCGGCGACGCCGAGCTGCGCTTTGGGGACGATGTGGAAGCTAACCTGCTGGCTTGCCAGATCGACCGTCCCGGCGCCCGTCATGTTGATTGTCGGGCTCGTCATCTGCAGATCGCCGGTCTGCACGGCGCCATTTCGGATCGTAAAGGAGCAGGAGAGCGAGGTGAAATCGGTGCGCGAGCTGTCGCCCAGCGCACCGCCGAGCACGCGCGCGGTCGATTGCAGCAGCTTGGCGACCGCGCCGAGATCGACGCCGGAGATCGCGCCATTGGCGAGGCTCACCGAACCCCGGCCGTTGAGGCTACGGATGATCTCGTTCTGAGTCAGGCCGCGGGCCGAGACCTCGAGATGCGTCGTACCGGTCGCCTGGAGTTTCGCGACCCCCATGACTTGCAGCAGAAATGGCCCGATCTGCACGCCGCGCATATCGAGCGTCTCCTGGATGCTCGGCGCGGCGCCGCCGGCTTCGAGCGCGACCGTCGCCCTTCCGCTGCCGCCATAAGCGGCGATGCTGTTGAGCTCGGCTTTGACCGCGCTGCGCAGGATATCGACCGACACGTCTCCGCCGACGGTCATGTTGTCGAGCGCGATCTTCGCGTTGTGGAGGGCCAGGGCGCTGGTCGTCGCCGTGAGCGCGGCGTCGACCTTGATCGCGCCAAACCCGTTACCCGGCGGCAACGGCTGCCCGATCCAGACCGCCAGCTGACGCAATGATGGGGCGTTGAAGCTCATATCGCCGGTCGCTTCGCCCGACGACGCCAGCCTTCCGGTAAAATTGGCCGCGAATTTGTCCGAAGTCACCTTCACCGCGGCATTGCTGGGCTTGCCTTGCAGAAATCCAAGCGCATCGTCGAGCTTGGCGGTGAACTGCATCGGCGCGGCGCGATAAGTGGCGCTGCCCTCGACGGCGAGCGGGCGCGCCGCATCCACCCCGAAAGGCTCGGTCAGCGCGACCGAGACCGCGCTCAGCGTCTCGCTTTTGCCTGTGCGCGCATCGAAATAGCTGATTGTGCCGTTCTCGATGCGAACCCGGTCGACACTGAGATCGACCGACGACGAGGCGTTTTCGGCCGCCGCGGCAGTGCCTTGTCCAATCTGCCAGTTACCGACGCCGTTACCGGCGATTTCGAGATGGATTTCTGGCTCTTTCAACACGACCTTGGTGACGCGTAGACGACCGGAGAACAGTGACGACAACTCCGCACCGATCACGACCTTGCCCACCTCGATCATCTGCGCGTCGTGCGCGCCGGCCGCATTGGCGATCGACACGTCCTTGGTCGAGATGCCGAGCTCGGGATAGACCGCCAGCCGCAAATGTCCGTGAATTTGCACCTGACGTCCGAGCGAACTCGTCGCCGCGGTTTCGAGCGGCCCGCGCAGGCTGTCGAGCGGGATCAGCAGCACCGCGGCGCCAACCAGCACGATGATCGCGATCACTATCAGGGCCAGGCGGCGCAGCATGGTACGGTCTCCTCCGATCCGGAAATCAGCCCTCCGTTCAACCTTAAGATAACTCCGCGATGACTGTACAGATCGTCACGAGCGGGGATGGGACGCTCTCGGCCGCTTATAACTCAAAGGCGATAAGCGCTGCATACCGTGGATACCGACGGTAGCGGTTGTGACCGCGCCCATTCGTGCCTATATCTCCCGCGTACCCCGACAGGAGATTCACATGACGCTGCTTCGCATCGGCCTTGTTGTAGCCCTGTGCGTCGGCGGCGTTGTCGCCTGCACGCCGGGCGGTCCGGAGCGGGCGAGCGATATCCAGAACGTCAATGGGATCAGCGACGACATCTCGGCGCGAACGATGACCGACACCTCGGCCCGTTCGACGCACGACCCGAACCTCGAGTCGACGCTACCCAACAATTTTCAGACGACCGACAGCGACCAGCGTTGACGGGCGCGCCGCCCGCTGGCTTTTTTAGCGCCGTATGAGTTCGATCGCACCGGACGTCCTGCTCGGTGAGAGTGGGGCCGCGCTGGCCACCGCCGAAACGCTGCTCGCGCAGGCGCGCGGCAATCTCGGCATCCGCGTCGGGCGCGACGGCGCGGTCGATGCCGCCCGCCTCGATCAGGAGCAGCTTGCCGCGCATGGCTTGGCGTGGATGGCGACCTATGTCGCGGCGCTGCGGCAGCTGCGCGGCTGGGCGTCGCGCCTCGACGGCGCCGGCGAATTTGCCGAGCCACAACGGCTGATCCTCGCGGTCGGCTTCGGCGAATACCTCGCGCAGCTCGCGGGCGGGATCGCGATGGGGCAGGGCGAGATCGCTCGCCCGCAGGACCTCGGCCTCGATGATGCCGCTGTCGCGCCGCTGCGCCAAAGCGCGCTCGTCGTCGGCCTCGGCGAGGCGCGCGCCGCGCTCGGCGCCATCCTCGCCGAGGGCATGATTTCCGGCGGTGACAGTCTCGGCGACGAGACCCTCGAATTGATCCGCGACCAGGTGCGACGCTTCGCCGAGCGCGCGGTCGCGCCCTACGCGCATGACTGGCACCGCGCCGACAAGTTCATCCCGATCGAGGTCATCGAAGAGCTCAGCGGCATCGGGGTCTTTGGCGTCACGCTACCCGAGGAGTATGGCGGGCTCGGCCTCGGCAAGCTGGCGATGTGCGTCGTCTCCGAGGAATTGTCGCGCGCCTATATCGGCGTCGGCTCGCTTGGCACCCGTTCGGAGATCGCCGGCGAGCTGATAAGGGTGAGCGGCACTGCGGCGCAGAAGGCCCGCTGGCTCCCGGACATTGCCTCGGGCGCGGTGCTGCCGACCGCGGTTTTCACCGAGCCCAATGCCGGCTCCGACCTCGCCAGCTTGCAGACCCGCGCGGTGAAGGACGGCGATGTCTATCGCATCTACGGCGCGAAGACCTGGATCACCCATGCCGCGCGCTCGGACGTGATGACGCTCCTGGCGCGCACCGGCTCTCCCGATAGCGGCTATCGCGGCCTCAGTATGTTCCTCGCGCCCAAGCCGCGTGGCGACGACGCCAACCCGTTCCCGGCCGAAGGCATGTCGGGCACCGAAATCCCGGTGCTCGGCTATCGCGGGATGAAGGAATACGAGATCGGCTTTGATGGGTTCGCGGTGCCGGCCGATCAGCTACTCGGCGGGGTCGAGGGCGAGGGCTTCAAGCAGCTGATGGCGACCTTTGAGAGCGCGCGGGTGCAAACCGCCGCGCGCGCCGTCGGCGTCGCGCAGAATGCCTTCGAGCTGGCGATGGCTTATGCGCAGGAGCGCCGGCAATTCGGCCGCAACATCGTCGCCTTTCCGCGCGTCCAGCTCAAGCTGACCATGATGGCGGTCGAGACGATGATGGCCCGCCAGCTCGCCTATTTCGCGGCGCGCGAAAAGGATAGCGGCCGCCGCTGCGACATCGAGGCCGGCATGGCGAAGCTGCTCGCCGCCCGCGTCGCTTGGGGCAATGCCGACAACGCCGTGCAAATCCACGGCGGCAACGGCTATGCGATCGAATACCCGATCAGCCGCGTGCTGTGCGACGCGCGCATCCTTAACATCTTCGAGGGCGCCGCCGAGATCCAGGCGCAGATCATCGCCCGCGGCCTGCTCGCCGGGCGGAATTAACTTCGAACGTAAAACTCAGGAAAGCGCCTTAAACTGGCCACCATCTCAGCCTAATTGGCGCCGGAGGAAAGTATATACCATGCAACGTATGAGTTGTCGAGACTGCGGACATACCGGTCTTTTGTTCTAATACGCCAAAATCTAAAACGAACTGAAAATTCTTACAATTCAAGTGCACGCGTGGATTTTTTGAAGGAGCTAAAAATACTGTAACGATCTGATCGTTAACTCGACGAATCTCGACAAAATCAGTCACAACTCGTATGGTCGAACCAGGCTCAACGCTCACCTCTCGCGTCTCGGCATATAACGTAGA
This sequence comes from Allostellaceae bacterium, assembly GCA_035570495.1. Classification (GTDB taxonomy): domain Bacteria; phylum Pseudomonadota; class Alphaproteobacteria; order ATCC43930; family CGMCC-115725; genus DATARH01. Next base: position 16,996 of record DATMLO010000081.1, read on the forward strand.
ATCAGATCTAGCTTCGACGCCGATCATGTTTTCGAGGAGTCTGCCGTCACTATCATGAATCTCACATCGGTGTATTGCCGACTTATTGTCGAATCCCCAGTCATCAATGTGGATTGAAGCATTCTGCTTCTGCGAGACGTTGGTAATATTTCTAAGAGTGCGCTCGCAACGTACTCTGCAAGAGATCGTGTCTGATGTTATTTGTTCAATATCGTACCACATTTCATGTTCATCACCGATGAATTTAAATGAAACAATTTTGGCAATTTCTCCCTGAAACTCGGGAGGTAATATGTAACCTAATGTTGAACGAAAGACATCTGAGGCTATTTCGGCCTTCATCCAGCGATCTATTGTAAAGCCGAGAATCGCTGCAACAAGAAAGGCGGTTCCGATTGCCTCTACAACTCCGTGATCTGCTGCCAAATTTGTAACACTGGGTACAATGAGCGCCAAACCACCAATCGTGGCTAGGACTCCTAGGATCGCCCAATGAGGAAGCCGACCACCTAACGTCATTCTACCATTGCCCTGTATTGGCGGTTGCGCTGTGGTTGGGTAAAATAAAGCCGTCACGCGTCATAGGGGCAAATTTATCGTAATCGCCCGCTCAAGTGTAAATCGCGTGTACGATGGTCTAACGGCGGAGGCTAAGTCAGCGAGCCGGCTTATCGAGCAGCAGCCCGACCTTGCTGTCGGGCGCGAGCCTGATGTCGGGAAGGATGTCGTCATCGGTGAACGGCTCGCCGTCCGCGCCGACGCCGCGCAGGTAGTAGTGATCCGTGCCCGATCGCTCGTAGTAAAAAGCGCGCGGTTTGCTTCCAAGATGGATGCTCGTCGGATCGTAGATCGTGATGAACGATGGCTTGGGCATTGTCGCCTCAAGCTGCTGCAGTGAATCGGGATAGCCGCCGTATTGCAGCCGGTAGAATTCGATCGCCTGCACCAGGCTGTCGAGCTGCGGACGCGCCATCTGGCTGCGAAGACGGTCGTAAACGCCGCCGGTCTGCACGAAGCCAAAATAGAACAGCGCGCCATAGAGCACGATCGTCAGGGCGATGCCGCCGGCACCGAGCAATCCGACCGTCAGCCGCCCGGCCTTTCGGCTGACAAAGGACCAGACGATCACGACGAGACCGAACGGCACCCCGATCAACGGGATAAACGAAAGCCCGCCGATCACATAGGCCGCCGTGCCGATCCTCGGCTGCGCGGCATGGGCCGGCGGCTGCGTCATCCTCTAGCCGGCAAAGGCGATGTTGATCCGCCGGTTCTGCCGGCCCTTGTTCTCGATCTTGGTGATCTCGACCGGGCCGATCTCGGCGGTGTTCTTGACATGCGTGCCGCCACAGGGTTGCAGATCGACGCCGTCGATTTCGAGGAGCCGCACCTTGCCGTGGCCCATTGGCGGCTTGACTGACATCATGCGCACGAGTTCGGGATGCGCGTCGAGTTCGGCATCGTCGATCCAGCGCGGCGCGACCGCATGGCCCTCGGCGATGAGTTTGTTGAGCGCAACGGTGATCGTGTCCTTGTCGAGGCTCGCGCCCGGCACGTCGAAATCGAGCCGACCGCGTCCGTCGCCGACCGAGCCGCCGGTCACCGCACCCGGCACCACGGCGCATAAGAGATGCAAGCAGGTGTGCATCCGCATCAGCCGGTGCCGCCGCTCCCAGTCGATCTCGGCGACAACCTCCGCACCGATAGTGGGCAATGCCGAACTGGGCGCGGGAACATGGATCACCTCGTCCGCGTCGGCGCCTTTCACCGTATCAGCGACGGCGATTATTGTCCCGTCCGCCAGCCGCAGGATCCCGCTGTCGCCCGGCTGCCCGCCGCCCGTCGAATAGAAGACCGTGCGGTCGAGCCTGATTCCGCGCTCATCGACCGCCACGACCCGAGCCTGGCACGACCGCTCGTACGCGTCGTCGCGAAAGATCAGCTCTGTCATGGCATGTCCTCGTCCTTATGTTGACGACCGCCGATTTCGATTATTGATAGCGCGTCAATCGCCTCTGGAGCGAGCCGGGATGTTGCCACAGAGATTGCGCCTCGCCCTCGTTCTCGCGTCGACGTTGCTGCTCGCCGGCTGTTTCGACCGCTTCACGCAGTTCGTGCTGTTCCCGCATTCGCAATTCGTCACGACCAACGATGTCGATCTGCGCTCCGGTCAGGACGACGAGTCTTCGATCGTCGCGCACCTGCCGAAGGGCACGGTCGTTACCCCGATCGGCCAGGTGAACTCTGAAGCCACCATGGCCTGCTGGCGAGTCGACACGCCACAGGGGGTCGGCTGGCTCTATACCGCCTATCTTGCTCCGCTGCCGCACCCGGACGAATAGGCTGCTGGTAAATCAGCCCTCCAGCCAGTGCGGCGTGGGCAATGATTTCTCGCGCAGGAAGGCGGGGTTGAACAGCTTCGACTGATAGCGCGTGCCGGAATCGGCGAGGATCGTGACGATCGTGTGCCCTGGCCCCAATTCCTTGGCGAGATGGATCGCGCCGCAGACATTGATCCCGCTCGACCCGCCGATCAGCAGCCCTTCCTCCTGCGCCAGCGCGAAGAGCACCGGCAACATCTCCTCATCGGTGATCTGATACTGGCCGTCCGGCGTAAAGCCCTCGAGATTCTTGGTCTCGCGGTTGTTGCCGATGCCCTCGGTGATCGAGCTGCCCTCGGGCGTGAACTCGCGCCGCGCATACCAGCTGTAGATGCCCGACCCCATGCAGTCGCTGAGATAGACCCTGACCCCCTTGTTGCGCTCCTTGAGGGCGATGCCCGTACCGCTGAGCGTGCCGCCGGTGCCGACCGCGCAGACGAACCCATCGACCTTGCCGTCGGTCTGCCGCCAGATTTCGGGGCCGGTCGTCTCGTAATGGCCGCGGCGGTTGGCAAGGTTGTCGAACTGGTTGGCCCAGATCGCGCCGTTCGGCTCCGTCGCATCGAGTTCCTTGGCGAGCCGCCCGGAATAATGCGTGTAGTGCATCGGGTCGGTCAGCCGGGTCGCGGGCACAAGCCTGAGGTCTGCGCCGCACAGCCGCAGCATGTCCTTCTTTTCCTGGCTCTGCGTTTCCGGCATGACGATGACGCTGCGATAACCCCGCGCCAGCCCGACCAGCGCCAAGCCGATCCCGGTATTCCCCGCCGTGCCCTCGACGATGACGCCACCCGGCCGCAGCGTGCCGCGCTGCTCGGCATCCTGGATGATCGCCAGCGCAGCGCGGTCCTTCACTGAGCCGCCGGGGTTAAGGAATTCGGCCTTGCCGAGGATCGTGCAGCCGGTCTCCTCGGAGGCGCGACGCAGCTTGATGAGCGGCGTATTGCCGATCGAGCCGATAAAGCCGTCGCGAATATCCATCTCCCGTCCTCCCCGTTGCCGGACGCAGAGAGACAATATCGGCCCGCCGAGAATGAGAGCAAGGTGCAGAGGGCGGCTTTTCCCAACCGCCAGCTTGGCTTAGAACTCGGTGATGGCCGAGAGCGAAGCCGAAACCGCGACACTGGCGCCACGCGATGGCGAGCTGTTCCCGACTGTCGAGCCCGACCGCTCGACCGGGCTCTTGCCGTCGCAGATGCTGCGCGGCCTCATCGCGCTCGGCCAGGAGCTGAATTCGCCGGTGCCGATCGGCGAGGACCAGATCCAACCGGCAAGCCTCGACCTGCGCCTCGGCGAGGTCGCCTACCGGGTGCGCGCCAGCTTTCTGCCCGGTGCGCGCAACACCGTTAAGGAAAAGCTCGACCAGCTGTCGATGCACTCGATCGACCTGACCGGCGGCACGGTGCTCGAACGCAATTGCGTCTACATCGTGCCGCTATTGGAGGTGACCGCGTTGCCGCGCCGCACCACGGCAGCCGCGAACCCGAAAAGCTCGACCGGCCGGCTCGACGTCTTCGCGCGCATCATCACCGATTACGGCACCGAATTCGACCGTCTGCGCGACGGCTACAAGGGTCCGCTTTACGCGGAGATTTCACCGCGTTCGTTCAGCGTCGTAGTGCGCACCGGCTCGCGGCTCGTGCAATTGCGCATCCGTCGCGGCTCGCCGATCTTCCGCGACACCGCGCTGCGGCGCCTGCATGCCGAAAGCCCACTGGTCGAGCTACCAGAGGACGGCGCGCCGGCCTCGCAGGCGATCCGCAACGGGCTGGTCTTCACGGTCGACGCGATGGGCCAGCCCGGCACCGGGCTGATCGGCTACAAGGCGCGCCGCCACACCGACGTCATCGATGTCGACCGCGTCGACGCCTATGACCCGGCCGATTTCTGGGAACCGGTCTACGCCAGGCGCGGCTCCCGCGACCCGTCGGGGCTGGTGCTCGACCCCAACGATTTCTACATTCTCGCCTCACGCGAGGCGGTCGTCGTTCCGCCCGACCATGCCGCCGAGATGCTGCCCTACGACACATTCGTCGGCGAGTTCCGCGTGCATTACGCCGGGTTCTTCGACCCCGGCTTTGGCGCCGCCGAGACCGGCGGGCAGGGCAGCCGCGCGGTGCTCGAAGTGCGCTCGCACGAGGTGCCGTTTCTGATCGAACACGGCCAGACGATGGGCCGGCTCGTCTACGAGCCGCTGATCGCGCGACCCGACCGGCTCTATGGCGGCGGCATCGGCTCGTCCTATCAGAACCAAGGCCTGGCGCTGTCCAAGCACTTCAGGAAAGTGCCGCTGGCCTGATGGGGCGGAAACCGTGAATCGCTTCTGGTCGAAGCTCGCCGAGGAACTCTCGCCCTACGTGCCGGGTGAACAGCCGCGGATCCCGGACCTGGTGAAGCTCAACACCAACGAAAGCCCGTTCGGTCCGTCACCCAAAGCCATAAAGGCCGTGCGCGCCGAGGCCGCGGATACGCTGCGTCTCTACCCCGACCCGGAAGCGACCCGCCTGCGCGAGGCGCTCGCCGCCTATCACAAAGTAGCGCCCGAGCAGGTATTTGTCGGCAACGGCTCGGACGAGGTCTTGGCGCATGCCTTCGCGGCGCTCCTGAAGCAGCCCGAAGCGGTTCGCTTCCCCGACATCACTCACAGCTTTTATCCGGTCTGGTGTCGCTTGTTGGGAATCGACCACGAGGCCGTTCCACTCGACGCCGAGATGCGCATCCGCGTCGACGATTACCTCGATCGGAGCGGCCCTGTCATTATCGCCAACCCCAACGCGCCGACCGGGGTCGCCCCCTGCCGCGCGCGGAGATCATGCGGCTGGCACGCGGGCGCTCAGAGTCGGCGGTCGTGGTCGACGAGGCCTATGTCGATTTCGGCGCCGAGACCGCCGTATCGCTGATCCGGGATTACCCAAATCTGCTGATCGTGCAGACCATGTCGAAGTCTCGTGCCCTCGCCGGGCTCCGGATCGGCTACGCGATCGGCGATGCAGGCCTCATCGAGGCCCTGACGCGGGTAAAGGACAGCTTCAACTCGTATCCGCTCGGCCGCCCGGCTCAGGCCGGAGCCATCGCCTCGCTCGAAGACGAGGCTTATTTCGCGCAGTCCCGTGCCGCGATTATTCGCAACCGCGACCGCCTCAGCGGAGCGCTGCGGCAGCTCGGCTTCGAAGTGCTGCCGTCCAGCGCCAACTTTGTCTTCGCACGGCACCATCGTTTGCCGGGGCAGGCGTTGGCCAAGGCGTTGCGCGAGCGGGCGGTGCTCGTCCGCCATTTTTCCGCGCCGCGCATCGCGGATTACCTGCGGATCACCATCGGCTCGGAGACCGAGCTCGACCGGCTGACCGGCGCTCTCTCGGAAATCCTGTTCGAAGAAGCCTGATCGCAGGCGGCTACGCGAAGCCCCAAAGCCGCCGCACCTCGTCGCGGTGCCGCAGCAGCCAATACAGGCAGATCATCGTGTGCCCGGTTTCGATCTGGCCCGCGTCGAGCATCGCCTCCAGCTCGGCCAGCGGCTTGACGACGACACGGATGTCCTCGTGCTCCTCGGCGAGACCGTGCGTCCCGGCGGCCTTCGTCGAATCGACCCGGCCGCAGAACAGTGTGATCGTCTCGTCGGAATTGCCCGGCATCGGCACGTAGCGCTGGATCGGGATGAGGTCACCGATCAGCTCCAACCCGGCTTCCTCCTGGGTTTCGCGGCGGCCGACCCCCTCATGCGTCTCGCCTTCATGGTCGACAAGGCCCGCCACCACCTCGACGATCCACGGCGAATACCCCGCGAGCAGCGGCGGCAGACGGAACTGCTCAACCAGCACGACCGCCTCGCGATCTGGGTCGTAGAGCAGCACCGCGACCGCCGCGCCGCGGCGGACCACATCGTAGGCCCGCTCGGTGCTCCATTCCCCGGAGTAGAGGCGCTGGTGAAAGCGGTACACGTCGACCCGCAGATGTCGCTTGAAGCCGATCTCGTGCCCGGTGACTCGCAGATCGGGATGCTGGGGAAAATCGCTCATTCGATGATGCCATCGTCGAGAACGGTGTCGGGGACGGCGGTCTCGATCTCGACCACCCAAAGATCGGGATCACGCTGCCGCTGTCGTGCGATATAGGCGTCGGCATCGCTTTCCGCTACCGGCACAGCGCCGGTCGCGCGCAGCCAGCCCAGCGTGCCGTCGCCGCGCCGTGTTTGCTGGAGCACCGTCGCGCCGGTATCGCGCTCGCAGAGTTTGACGAGTATCGCGCCGGCGTCGGGGTCGCCGCGCGCCGTCACCGCGACCCCGATCGCCGCGATGTCGCAGCGTCGGATCAGCGCCTTCACCTGGATCGACGATTTGAGCCGGGCTTCCATCAAGCCCCTGAGACTACAGCCGCGACAGGGATTGGGTGCCGCCGATCCCGGCGTCGCGATAGACCGCGAGCACGCGGTTGTCGTCGAGCATCAGATAGGTCGTGCCACCCTGGTCGCAGGTTACGTCGGCGACCGGGTAATCCGGCCTGGTCAGGAGTTGCTTCAGCTTGTTCTGCAGATCGGGCTGCGACGAGAACGACCTCTGCAAGTCGGCGGTCGCCATGCGGCCGTATTGCAGCTTGTAGGTGCCGTTGCACTCGCCGGGGCCCATGGTCGTCGGCTGACCGTTCTCCGGCGTCAGCACGACTGCGTCGGCGCGAAACGTCACCTTGTTGTGATCCGGATCAGACCAGTTGCCGATCAGCGCGCTCGACGGCTCGTTCTGGAACGGCAAGAAGCTGCACGACGCGCACAACAGCGCCGCCAGCACCGCGACGAGACCGCGCCTCGCGCCGCTTTTTGCCCATTTCATAACCGCGAGTGTAGGTACGGGCCTTCGATTGTCACGCGAAAAGGCGGGTGGTTGCCCCGCCGGCCGAGGCATGTTGGGATCGGAAACGGCTGGAGGAGGAGCAAATCATGGGCCTGTTCGAGCGGATCGGAATCGATGTCGGGCGCAAGCTGGTGCTGGAGGACGCCATCGAATGGGCGGCCGAAAACAAGGTGCGTTACATCGATATCCAGCTCGACACCGGCGATAACGCGCTCGGCACGATCAGCGGCATTCGCGGCTCGCGTGTCCGCGACCTGTGCGCGAAGAACGGCGTGACGATCGGCCTGCATACCGCCTCGGCGGTCAATGTCGCCGAATACGCGCCCTATGTCGGCGATGCGGTCGAGGCCTATCTCAAGGCCTATGTCGACGCCGCGGTGCGGCTCGGCGCCAAGTGGATCGTCATGCATGCCGGGTTTCATTTCACCTCGGACAAGACGGAGCGCATGAAGGCCGGGCTCGACCGGCTGAAGCGAGTCATCGTCCATGCCGAGAACAAGGGCGCGCTGATCCTCCTCGAAAACCTCAACAAGGAGCCCGACGACGCCGAAGTCCACTATCTCGCGCACACGGTCGAGGAGTGGCGCTATTATTTTGACGCGATCGATTCGGCCTCGTTCGGGCTGTCCTTCACCACCAACCACGCGCATCTCGTGCCCGAGGGCATCGACGGGTTTGTTGACGCGATAGACCTTAAACGGGTCGGCGAGGTGCGCCTCGCCGACTGCTTCCGCAACGGGTTCGAGGTGCATCTGAAGCCAGGCGAGGGCAACCTCGATTTCGGTGCGATGTTCAAGCGGCTCGAACGCGCCGGTTTCAAGGGCCATTACACCAACGCGTTCGGATCGCTGGATGATATGCTCGCCGGACGCTACGAGCTGTTGCGTCTCGCCGCGGCGGCGGGGGTCAAGGTGGACTAGAGGAGGGGGACGTCATGGAATTTTTTCTTTCGGCACAGGGGCGAATCCCGCGTTACCAGTGGTGGCTCGGCTCGATCGGCCTCGGCGTCGCGGGCCTCATCGTCGGCGTCATCATCGGGTTGGTTTTCGGAGCCGCGGCGCGCGGGTTTGCCGGCCGCGCAGTTCTGTTCCTGGTGTCGCTCGCCATCATCTACGGGTCGTATTGCCTGATCGCGAAACGCTTTCACGATCGAGACAAGCCAGAGCTTTACGCCCAGCTGGTGGTCGGCTTCCGCCTCGTCAAAATCGTCCTCGACCTGATCGGGGTGAGCGGCAACCACCTGCAGCTCAACGGAATCGATTACATCTTCCTGATCGGGTTGTTCGGCATCGCCATTTGGCTGTTTATCGATCTCGGATGCCTGCGCGGGACGATCGGCCCCAACCAGTACGGCCCCGATCCGCTCGCCGGACGCTAGCCCCGTCAGAAATTGATCTGCATCGACTGCAGCACGTCCTTCGCGTTGAAGATAAAGGTCACCTTCTGCGACTTCGCGGGGCAGGCCGGCGACGAGCTTGAGCTGAGCGGCTGCGCGAAATCGTATTCATAGGTCTTGCCGCCGTCTGCGGTCGGCGTCTCCGCGGCCGGCTTGCCGAGCGATTTGACGACCTCGGGTGAGGTCGTGCCGCCCGCCTTCAGCCCCGCGACCTGCGATTTGATCGCGTCGAGATTGCCGGGCGCATATTCGCAGCGCATCCCCTGTTCGCCACCGCACGCGGCCAGCAGCAACACCAAACCCAAGACGCAGAACCTCGTCATTCGTCATGCCCCTTAATGTCTCGAAGGGGCGGATGACAGCCACAGACGCGCGCCCGGGTCAACCCTTCGGCGCCACGTCGAGCCTGACGACGATCCCCTCGAGCCCGGGTTTCGCCGCCGGATAGCGCGTCAGCACCAGCGGGTCGTGGCCCGGCACGACATGGCTTAACGAGCTCGCGAGTCGCCGCACCGTGGCGAATCCCTCGAGCATGTCGCCCACGTTGTAGACCGTCGGGTAGGCACGCATCTCTTCGAAGTTGGCATAGAAATGCGACGCGTCGGCGGCGAGCACGACCCAGCCCCGCTCGGTCTTGACCCGCACCACCTGAAGTCCGGCGGTGTGCCCGCCGACATGATGCACGGTGATCCCTGGCGCCAGCTCGTCGACGCCGTCGTGGAACTGCACCCGGCCGCGGAACAGCCGGCCGATCATCGCCATCACGTCGTCTTCCTCGAACGAGCGGCGGAGCTGCGGGTGGCACATGCAGCGCCCGGTGCAGAACGCCATCTCGCGGTCCTGCAGATGATACGTCGCGTTGGGGAACAACTCGCCGCTGCCCGCGTGATCGTAATGCATGTGGCTGATGATGACGTCTTTGACGCTGTCGGGGTCGATGCCGATCATCCTGAGGCCGTCGCCCGGCGGGGTGAGAAACTCGCGCCCGCGCTTCCTGGCCATCGCCGCGTCAAACCCGGTGTCGAGGATAAAGGTGCGGCTCTCGCCGACGATCGCCCAGACGAAATAATCGAGCGGCATCGGCGCGGTGTCGTGCGGGTCGCTCTGCAGGAAATTTTCGTGCGCGCGCCGGTCGTGATGCGCGTATTTGACCGCGTAGATTTCATAGGTGTCGGACGCCATCTCGCTCCTTCGATGCAGCTCTCAATCCTGCGCCATCATCCGGGCGGCGGCGGGCAGGGTGAGGAAATGCGGCGTGTGCGTCGCCGCGAAGGCGAGGATGCGGTTCATCACCCCGGCGACCGTCACGCGCTCGCCGCCTGCCATCCCGGCATAGGCGATTTTGGCGACGGCGTCGGCGGTCATCATCCGCTGCATCTGCACGCCCGACAGCGTGCCGCCCGCGACGGCGAAAAACTCGGTCGCGGTCGTGCCTGGGCACAGCACGTTGATCGTGACGCCACTGCCCTGAAGCTCCTGCGCCAGCGCCTCGCCAAAGCTGCGAACAAAAGCCTTTGTCGCGCCGTATACGGCCATGTTGGGGCAGGGGAGAAACGACGCCGTGGACGCGACGAGCATGATCTTGCCGCGGCGTTTCGCCAGCATGGCCGGCAGCAGCGCCTGCGTCAGCTCGGTCAGCGCGACGATGTTGACCTGCAGCATCTCGGCATTGCGCGTCGCGTCGATGCGGGTGAACGCGCCCATCGCGCCGAGCCCGGCATTGTTGACGAGGGTTTCGACCTCGATCCCGCGCGCACCCAGCTCAGCAATGAGCTTCGCCGCGCCGCCTGGCTGGGACAAATCCGCGGCGATGATGGTCGCGGCCGCGCCAAGGCTCCGGAGCTCTTCGGCCAGGGTTTCCATCGGCGCGACGCGGCGTGCGCTCAGCACGACATCATGGCCATGCCGCGCCAGCTCGCGCGCCAGCGCGGCCCCAATCCCACTCGATGCGCCGGTGACTAGCGCCCCAGGGCGAGCAGATGGACGATTGCTGCTGTTCATGGGCGACCTATGATCCAATCCGCCTCCAGCATAGAGCCGGCGTCGACCGGCCGAAGGAGAAAAGCAATGAGACTTGCGTGCGCGATCGTGTTGACCGTTCTGGTGGCGGGGTCAGCCTATGCGGACGACGCGATCAAGGCCGGAAAATGGGAGTACTCGGCGCAGGTGCAGATGCCCAACATGCCAAAGCTGCCGCCCGGCGTGCAGCTCCCGCCAAATATCCAGGCCGGCCCGAACGGCATGAATGTCACCTCCAGCCGTTGCATCACGGCCGACGAGGCGGCCCCGGATTCGCGACCTCTCGGCCAGAACGGCAAATGCACGCGCGATAAATTCGAACGCGACGGCGGGACAGTGACCTGGGCGATGACGTGCGAGTCACAGCACGGCCCCGTGCACATGGAGGGGGTTGGGCATTATCATGGCGACTCGATGGATGCCGATATAACCACCAAGGCAACATTCGGCGGCGGCCCGCCGCAAACCATGACCACGCACATCACTGGCCATTATCTGGGGCCCTGCGATGCCAAATGACGCGCAACCTTCCGACGATCAGCCGCGGCGGCGGCAGATCAACCTCAGCCCTGAGGAACAGAGCGCTTTTATCCGCGCGACGCGCAAAGCCTCGCTCGCGACGGTCGACAAGGACGGGTTCCCGCATCTCGTGGCGATGACGGTCGGCGTCCACGATGGCGTCTATTACATGACCTCCTATGCCAAGGCACAGAAGGTGCTCAACATCAGGCGCAACCCAAAAGTCGCGCTGATGGTCGAAGCCGGCGGTTCCTATGCGGAGCTGAAGGGCGTCATGGTGCGCGGCACCTGCGAGATCATCGAGGGCGCTGACGCGGTGCGCGACGCCTGGGCAATCATCGCCGGGGTCGACAACCAGCCACGCCGCCGCGAGACCAACGACAGCGCCCCCAAACGCGTCGTCCTCAAGGTGACACCGGAGAAAATCTACAGCTGGGACCACACCAAGCTAGCCGGGAAGTATTAGCCTAGATCACGGCGATGCGTCCTTCGAGGCTTTGCTCCGCAAAGCGCCTCAGGATGAGGACTTTTACTAGTGCCATCTACCAACCGCCCTCATCCTGAGGTGTAACCACCGGGTTCGGCCCGGTGGGAGCCTCGAAGGACGCAGCGACCGTTCCGCGGCGTCAGCCGCTCGCGAATGCGTCCTCGATCAGCCGGGTGAGCACATCGCGCGCGTCGAAATGCGCGAGCGCGATATCGCGCGCCGCCCGCATCTCGGCGGCATGGTTCGCCTCGACCGCCTCGATCGCCGCCGCCGCTTCGTCGCCGGTTGAGAAGGCGTGCAACCCGCGCCCGGTCGGCAGCAGACGCGAGAACCCGGTATCCTGCACGACGACCGGGCGTGACGCGGCGAGATACCCGGCGCTGCGCGTCGAGAACCAGCCGGTTCTGAGCGCGACATAGACATTCTTCGCGATCGACACCTCGCCGCGCGAGACCGCGACATAATCCTGGTAATCCTCCGGGGTCAGCGTCGCCGACGGGCCGTCCTCGACCGTCCAGCCTTGAGCCGCGAGCGCGTCGCGCGGCGCCTCGGTACCACCGATCGCGAGGCGGAACGGTCGCGCGACACGGCGCGGCAGATCGGCGATCTTGGCGAACTCCTCGGCCTTGCCGCGATACTCGACCCCGCGATACTCGAGCCTTCCCTTGAACACGTTCCACGTCATCACCGTGCTCCACGCCGCGTCGGGCGCGAGCACCTCGGACCGTGCCGGCCACAGCTCGGGTACGATCGGCATGCGCGTCTTCTTCCAGTCGATCCCGGCGGCCGGCACCAGGCAATCAGGCGCGCCGAAATTCTCGGCATAGGTGAAATGCCGGTCATGCGCGTGGACGCTCGCGCACCAGCGATCGACATTCTCCGACCAGCTCGGACGCTCGGAGAGGATGATCTGGTTATAGCCGGGGTCGCTGTCGAGAAAGAGCTTGAGGCAGCGCTCGGGCAACGCATCCGGAAAAAAGCTGCCGCCGCTGACATTGACGAACAGATCGGCGCTTTTCGCGAAGTCGTCGAACGCGACCCGGCTCATGCCATAGCTGGTGTCGTGCAGATGGTGGTAATGCCAGCGGTCCGACAGCTCCGGCGCGTGACGGGCAAAAAAATCGTCGAGATAGGCGGCCGAATAGCTCGCCTCGTCGGTCATCGACCGTTGCAGCGGGTCATAGGGCCAGCACCACGTGTCTTCGTGATAGACGACATCGTGGCCGAGCCGCGCCAGGCCGATCGCGTATTGCAGATAGTCCCAGGCGACGCCGCCAACCGGGTACTGCGCCACCATCCCGGCGACGATGATCCTGAGCTTCTGCGACGATCGGGTCATGCCGGCGCGATAACGCCGGCGGGGGTCGGCTATTCCCCGCCGGCGCCGCGCGTTTTTAGCGCGGGCTCACACCCCGGCGTATTCGGCCGATATGTCCTTGCCGGTGTAATCCGTCAGCATCGCCGTCGCTCCGATGCCGACGACCGCCATCGCCAGGATGTAGAGACAGATCGGCAGGCTCGAGTGGTAGGTCGCGTAGAGCCATGTCGAGATGATCGGCGACGGGCCGCCGGCGATGATCGAGGCTAGCTGATAGCCGATCGACGTGCCGCTATACCTGAGCCGCGGCGAGAAGCTCTCGGCGATCAGCGCCGCCTCCGGGCCGTATTGCGTCATGACCGGGATCAGCGAGATCGCGATCGCGACAAAGATCACCCAGGGAATGCCGGTGTTGAGCATCCAGAAATAGACAAACCCGAAGATGCCCATGAACGCCGCGCCGATCATGTACATGTTCTTGCGGCCGATCTTGTCGCTGAGCGCGCCGGCGCAGATCACCCAGAGAAAACCTAGAGTGGTTTGGGTGATGACCCCCATCAGAACGAAATTGCGGGTTTGCCCAAGCACCGTCGTCGCGTAGGTGAAGATGAACGTGCCGACGATAAAGCCCGGTCCCTGCTCGGGCAGGCGCAGCAACGCCGCCAGGATCACCTGCCTCCACTGGCGCTTCAGTACCTCGAGCACCGGGACGCGTTCGACCCGCTCCTCGTCGAGGATGCGTTGCAACACCGGCGTCTCCGAGATGCCGAGCCGGATCCACATGCCGATCGCGACCATGATGATGCTGATCAGGAACGGGATACGCCAACCCCAAACGGCGAACTGATCGCCCGAGAGGTAGCTGAACACCAGCACCGCGATGTTGGCGAGGGTCAGCCCGGCCGGCGCACCGAATTGCGGCCAGGACGAGATAAACCCGCGGTTCTTGGTGCTGCGCGACCACTCCATCGCCAGCAGCACCGACCCGCCCCATTCGCCGCCGACGCCGATGCCTTGCACAAGCCGCAGCAGCGTTAGGATCACCGCGCCCCAAATGCCGATGCTGTCATAGGTCGGCACGAGCCCGACCAGGGTGGTGGCGATGCCGGTCAGCAGCAGGGTCGCGATCAAGGTCGCCTTGCGGCCGATCCGATCGCCCCAATGACCAAAGATCGCCGCGCCGATCGGTCGGCCAACAAAGCCGACGAAGAAGATGCTGAAGGACGCGAGCACGCCCATCAACGGGTCGGATTTCGGGAAGAAAGCGGGACCGAAGACCAGCGCGCTGACCGTGCCGTAGAGCAGAAAGTCGTACCACTCGATCGTGGTGCCGACGGTGCTGGCGATGAGCGCCCGGCGTAGCTGCGCGCGGTGCTCCTGCTCGGACAGGCCACTAAACACGACGTCTGACATTTCCTGACCTCCCTGCTGAATATTCTTCTGTTTGCCGTCCGGCCTCACTCAGTCGCTCACCCCTCGCCGCGGCCAGACGGCGAGGGGTGGTTTCGACCGTTCAATCCGCGGCTTCGTATCCCGCCTCGGTCGAGATTTCCTTATTCGTGTAATCGGGCAGCATCAGCGTCGTGACGATGCTGATGACCGCGCAGATCACCACGTAAATCCCGATCGGGAAGGTCGAGTGGTAGCTCGCGAACAGCCAGGTCGAGATAAACGGCGCCGGACCGCCGGCGATGATCGAGGCCAGCTGATAGCCGATCGAGGCGCCGCTATAGCGCAGCCGTGGCTGGAAAGCCTCGGCGATCAGCGCCGCCTCGGGACCGTACATCGTCATGACCGGGATGAATGACAGCGCGACCGCGATGAAAATCATCACCGGCATCTTGGTGTCGAGCATCGCGAAGTAGACGAAGGTGAACACGGCAACGAACACACAGCCGATGATGTACATCTGGCGGCGGCCGATCCGGTCGGAGATCGCCCCCGCAACGGTGACCCACATGAAGCCGAGGGCGGTCGTGGCAATAAGCCCGGTCAGCAGTAGATTGCGCGACGCGCCAAGGACCTGTGTGCCGTAGGTGAAAATGAAGGCGTTAAAGATGTAGCCCGGCGCCTGCTCGGCCATGCGTAATAATGCCGTCAGGGCGATCGTTCCCGGTTGGCGCTTGAACACTTCGAGCACCGGCGCGCGCGCCACCTCCTGCCGGTCGAGGATGCGCTGGAACACTGGCGTCTCGAGGATGCCGAGCCGGATCCACAGCCCGACCCCGACCATGATGATGCTCATCAGGAACGGAATGCGCCAACCCCAAACGAGAAACTGATCGCCGGAAATCCAGCTGAACAGCAAAACCATCAGGTTCGCCAGGAACAGTCCGGCCGGCGCGCCGAATTGCGGCCATGACGCGATGAAGCCGCGGTTCTTGTTGCCGCGCGCCCATTCCATCGCCAGCAGCACCGAGCCGCCCCATTCGCCGCCGACGCCGATGCCCTGGATCAGGCGCATGAAGGTGAGGATGACCGCGCCCCAAAGTCCGATCGAATCGTAGCCGGGGATAAGGCCGACCGCGGCCGTGGCGATGCCGGTCATCAGCAGCGTGACGATCAAGGTCGCCTTGCGGCCGATGCGGTCGCCGTAATGGCCAAAGATCGCGGCGCCGATCGGCCGCGCGACAAAGCCGATGAAATAGACGCCGAATGCCTTGAGCGTGTCGATTAGGGGGTCGGAACCGGCAAAGAAGACCTTGCCGAACACCAGCCCGGTCATCGTGCTGTAGATCAGGAAGTCGTACCACTCGATCGTGGTGCCAACCGTGCTCGCGATCACGGCACGCTTCAAATGTGCCCGGTGTTCGGCGTCCGACATTCCCCCTGTTAACGTAGCGTCGCTCATCTGCGGCGTTCCCCTCTCTTTTTTTCTGGCCTAGATGAAAGAAATTTCATCTTGCGAAAGGAGCGTATCAGAGGGTTGGACGTCGCGGAATAGGGGTCGTTGCACCCTTGCGGGCAGCGATTACCAGGATTTCTTCGTGTTCGGCACACCCGTGGTGATGGCCTTGTTCAGATCCTGCGCTTGCGCGCAGTTCCCGCAGGCGGCTTGGAGTACCACGAGGCGCTGCTTTGCCTTGTCCATCTGTCCCTGCTCGACATAGAGCTCACCGAGATATTCGTTGGCGCCGAGATGGTTTGGCATCAGCGCCAGCGCCTTGTTGTAATATTGCATCGCGAGGTCGGTCTGCCCGGTCTTGCGCAGGCTGTAGCCCATCAGGTTCAAGGCATCGGCGTTGTTGGGGTCCTTCTGGACGACCGCGGTCAGGATCGGGATCGCGCCACGATAGTCGCTGGCGTCGACCTTTTGCTGCGCTGCGGCGAGCGTCATCGCCGCCGGCGCGGCGGGAGCGGCGGGCTTCGACGGCTCGTATTCGCGGGTGCTGTCGGCGCGTGCGGCCGCGGAGACGATCGCGACCGTGGCGAGGATCGTGGATGCAAGGATCAATTGCCGGTTCATCGCAACCTCCGTCGGGTTGAGCTGCGCCGTCTGTAGCGCAGAAGCCGGAGCAGCATAAGTCACATCAGCGCGAGGAACGACGATGCGTCCTTCGAGACGCGTCTACCGGCCCTTGATCACGGGCTTGCGGCGCTCGCGCCAGGCCTGGTGGCTTTCCGCCTTGTCCTCGGTCAGCTCCAGCGCCATGAAGCGGTAGAGGTCGGCGTTGGCCGCTTCGCGGATCGGCACGTCGAGCCCGAAATTGACCGCTTCCTTGGCGAGCCGTGTCGCCAGTGGCGGCAGCGCCGCGATGTGCTCGGCGACCTCCATCGCCTTCGCCATTAGCTCATCATGCGGCACCAGCCACTGCGCGAGGCCAGTGCGATAGGCTTCCTCGGCCTTCAACGGAAACCCCATCGCCACCTTCATCGCCTGGCCGCGGCCGATCCAGCGCGACAGCCGCACCGTGCCGCCCTGCGCCGGCAGGATGCCGAGGCCGACTTGCGGCAGCCGCCACTCGGCCTTGTCCGACGCGACGATCAGGTCGCAGCAATAGGTGACGATGCAGCCGATGCCCACCGCATAGCCATTGACCGCGGCGATCACCGGCTTCGCGAAGTCGGTGATCAGGTTGAACGCCTGGTGCCGCCGGCGTTTCGGCAGCGCCTCGATCGCGTCTGCGATCGAGGCGCTGGTATGAGTCTTCGGGTCCTTGATGTTGGCGCCGGCGCTGAACGCGCCGCCGCGATCGTCGCCCGTCAGGATCACGACGCGGACATTGGGATCGTCCTCCAGCTGCGGCAACAGCTCCTTCAGCGCGTCGTTGTAGTCCTCGCCCCAGGCGTTGCGTGCCTGCGGCCGCGACAGGGTCAGGATCGCGACATGGCCGCGCTGTTCATGGAGGAGGGGCATAGCTTACTCCAGTTAGATCACGCCGCCGGCCTTCAGCTCCGCGATCTCGTCGGCCGGCAGGCCGAGCCAGCCGCCGTAAATTTCCTCGTTGTGCTGGCCGAGCTTGGGGCTGGGCGTCGTGTCGCGGCGGTCGGCGCCGTGAAACCGCAGCGGCGAGGTCGGCACGGTGATCGGCCCCATCTCGTCATGCTCGATATCGGCGAGAAAGCCGCGCTCGTGCATGTGCCGGTCGTGCATGACCTCGTCGACCTCGCGCACCGGCGCCAGCGGGATGCGCCGCTGCTTGGCGATCGCGAAAATCTCCATCTTGGGGAGCGTCTTGCTCCAGGCCTCGATCGTCCCGTCGACCAGCACGCGGTTCTTGACCCGTGCATCGGGCGACGAATAGCGCGGGTCGTCGCGCAGATCCTCGCGGCCCATCGCCGCGAGGAGGTTATGCCAGTGTTCCTCGACCGCAAGGTTCATCGCGATATAGCCGTCCTTGGCCGCGTAGACATTGATCGGCACGCGATTGTGGCTGGCATTACCGGTTCGCTCCGGGGTCTTGCCGCTGCGGTGATAGGCCTCGAATTGCGACGTCATTGTCGTGTAGGCGGCTTCCTCCATCGCCACCTCGACGAGCCGCCCGACCCCAGTCACCGAGCGCTCGTAAAGCGCGGTCATCGTCGCCGCGTAAAGATGGATGCCGGAAAGAAAATCGACGACCGCTGGCCCGGCCTTCAGCGGCGGCCGGGCGGCCTCACCCGTCGTGCTGATCATCCCGGAGAAGGCCTGGATCGTCAGGTCCATCGCCAGATTGTCGCGATCGGGGCCCGAGAGCCCATACCCGGTGCCTGACGCGTAGACCAGCCGCGGGTTGATCGCGTGCAGCACCGAAAACCCGACGCCGAGCCGATCCATCACCCCGGGCGCGAAATTCTCGAGCAGCACATCGGCCTTCCCGGCCATCCGGAACAGCAGCTCCTTGCCGCGCTCGTCCTTGAGGTTGAGGGTGATCGCGCGCTTGTTCGAGTTGAGCATCGCGATCGGAAATGTCGTCGATTTGCCGGGCGGCGCGCGGCGGCGCAGCGGCTCGCCATTGGGCGGCTCGATCTTGATGACGTCGGCCCCCGCTGTTGCCATCAACAAGGTCGCGTAAGGCCCCTGATAGACCTGCCCAAAATCGAGCACGGTGATGCCGGCCAGCGGCATGTTTGCCCTCTGGGTCACTGCGGGTCGCCCATAAACCCCTCGCCCGCTTGCGGGAGAGGGAGGGGCCCATCGCAGCGCGATGGGAGGGTGAGGGTCGGAGCCCACAAACCCTCACCCGTCTCGCGCCTTGCGGCGCTCGCCACCCTCTCCCGCTTGCGGGAGAGGGAACTAGCCGGAAACAGGCGCATTACCGCCCCTTGAACCCGCGCGGCGGGCGCTTTTCGGCAAAGGCGCGCGCGGCTTCCTGGAAGTCCTCGGTCAGATAAAGGCGGTGCGGGGCCGCCATGAAGGTCGCCTCCTTGACCAGGCGCTCCATATACCAGCGCCGCGTCCGCACCGTGCTGCGCACCGAAAGCGGCGGGTTTTTCGCGACCTGCTGCGCCAGCTCCTTGGCGACCTCGAGCACCTGGCCCTGCGGCGCGACGCGATTAAACAGCCCCGCTTCCATGCCTTCCTCGGCGGTGAAGAAGCGGCCGGTCAGTGCAATCTCGTCACCAAACGCCGCTGCATGGCGATAATGAAACAAGGCCCAATAGCGCGACGCGCCAAGCCCGCGCGAGGTCTCGGTCAGTTGAAACCGCGTGCCGGCCTCGGCGACGATCAGGTCGCATTCGAGCGTCAGGCCGAGCGCCAGCCCCAGCACATAGCCATGCACCGCGGCGATGACCGGCTTCCAGTTGACCGCGCGGGTGAACAGATCGGCCGAGTTGGTGCCCCAGCCTTGCGGGCCGCCGAGCTTCTCGAACTCCTCACGGCTGCGCAATTGCCGCTGGTGCACATCGGCGCCCGATGAGAACGCGCGCCCCTTGCCGGTGAGGATCGCGACCTCGGCCTCGGGATCGAGATCGAAGCGCCGCAGCGCGTCGGCGAGCTGCGCGACCACCTCATCGCTGACCGCGTTCAGCTTTTCCGGCCGGTTCAGCGAGATCGTCGCGACGCGGTCGGCGCACTCATAAAGAACGAGATTGTCTTCGGCCACCGCTTCCTCCGCTCGCTTTCATCACCAGGAGAAAAGCTTGCGGAGGAAGGGACGGGGTGTCAACGCCGGCCCCGACATGGCTGACTAAGCCATACCGGGCCGGCTTCGTCATCCGATCAAAAGAACAACCACTAGAATGACGACGAGCAGGCCAAAGCCGCCCGACGGGTAATAGCCCCAGCCCGCGCTGTAGGGCCAGGTCGGCAACGCGCCGACCACAAGCAGGATCAACAAAATGAGGATCAGCAGCCGCATGGCTCTCTCCTTTTTTTCTTTGTTGAGGTTTGTCCTCGGGGAACCGGCTTAGCGCCGGCCGCCGACGAGTTCGCGCACCGCGTCCTTCGCCTTGCCGACAGCCGATTGCACCCGGCCTTCGGCCTTCTCGGCGCGACCCTCGGCTTCGAGCCGGCGGTTGCCGGTCGCCTTGCCGGCGGCCTTCTTGATGGTGCCGGTGGCTTTCTTCACGCCACCCGCGACACGATCCTTGTCCATGACCAAAACTCCCTACGTGGTCAGGACAGAACAGCGGGTCGCTTTGAATGGTTCCAGATTGGAACCCGGCTTCACCGGACGCCTGTCATGTGGGCCATTTCTCAGCGCCCGCGGTGCCGAGCGGGAAGCCGAACACGGCAAGGCTGAGGAAGTTCACGCTCCCTTTGGGCAGTTTGCGGTAGACTGCATCCACTGGCCTCGCGCTGTGCGCGGGACTGCCCTGATCGGGATTGGATCAAACGAACAGGGGAAATCTGAGACTGCGGCCTTGACGTCGGATTTGGAACCTTCTTACGGCGCGCTCGCCGAAATCCTCGAGGCGATCGGCGACGCCGTGTACGCGATGGATAGCGCCACGCGCATCCTGTTCGCCAACCGGCGCGCGCTCGAACTCTGGCGAAAGACCCCGGCCGAGGTGTTGGGCCGACATCTGCTCGATGTCTTTCCCGGGATCGCGGGAGGTGCGCCCTATCGCGCCTACCGTTCGGTGCTGGTGACGCGCCGGGCGGAGCACCTCGAAACCGTCGCACCGGCGCTCGGCAATCGCTGGATTGGGCTCGATGTTCACCCCGCGCCGCACGGCGGGCTTGTCGTCGCGTTCCGCGATATCGACGACCGCAAGCGCGCGGAAGCGGCCTTGCGCGACAGCGAGGAGCGGCTGCGGCTCGCCAACGAACGGCTGGAGGAGCGCGTCGTCGAACGCACCGCCGAACTCGAAGCCGCCAATCGCCGGCTCGCCGCGCAGATTGAGGAAAACGAGGCCACCGAGGCCCAGCTGCGGCAAAAGCAACGCATCGAGGCGATCGGCCAGCTGACCGCCGGCATCGCGCACGACTTCAACAATCTCCTGACCTCGATCATCGGCAATATCGAGCTGGTCGAGGCGCGGCTCGGCAAACAGGACGAGCGCGCCGCCCGCCTGCTGGCGGCGGCGAGCGGGGCCGCCGGGCGCGGCGCGAGCCTGACCGCGCAGCTACTGGCGTTCTCGCGCCAGCAGCGGCTGCATCCCGAGCCGCTCGACCTCAACCGGGTCATCACCGACATGGCGCCGCTGCTGCGCAGCACGATCGGCGCCACGATCACCATCGAGCTGAAACCGGCGGCGGATTTGTGGCCGGCGCTCGTCGATGCCGCGCAGATCGAGCTTGTGCTGCTCAACTTGGCGATCAACTCGCGCGACGCGATGCCGAATGGCGGCGTGATCACGATCGCGACCGGCAATGTCACGCTGATTGCCCCGCAACACCCCGACGAGCCGCAGGCGGGCGATTACGTGGTCGTATCGGTGGGCGATACCGGCGACGGCATCAGCGCCGACATTATCGATAAGGTCTTCGAACCGTTCTTCACGACCAAGGAGATCGGCCGCGGCTCTGGCCTCGGTTTATCGCAGGCGCTCGGCGTCGCGCAGCAGCTCGGCGGCAGCGTCCGCATCAGCAGCGAACCCGGCGCCGGGACGGTCGTCACCATCTATTTGCCGCGCGCCAGCAGCGCCGCCGATGAGGCGACGCGCGCCCCGGCGGGCCGCCAGGGCGATGTCGCACCGGCCGGGCGCCCGGTCGGCGGCATCCTGCTGGTCGACGACGACCCGGATGTGCGCGCGGTCGCTGCGGCGATGTTGCGGGCCGCCGGGCACACCGTCATCGAGGCCGGCAGCGGCGGCGCCGCGCTCGAACGCCTCGACGATAAGGCCTCGCCCATCGACCTGCTGATCGCCGATCTGGCGATGCCCGGCATGAATGGCTTCGAGCTCGCCCGTGCCGCGCGGCAGGAGCGTCCAGATCTGCCGATCCTCTTTGTCACCGGCTTTGCCGATATGGCCCAATCCGAGGAAAGCCGGCACGAGACCGTATTGCAGAAGCCGTTTCGCGCCGACGAGCTGGCCGCCAAGGTCGCCGAGGCCCTAAGCTGAGCTGTTGGACTGCTAGGACACTTCGTATTGTGGCGCGACGGCGTTGGGCAGCGCTTCCCGTCGTTCGCGCTCACCCGTCATTCGCACTTGCCCGTCGTTCGCACTTGATTGTGATCAGGAGACCTTCGGCCGCCGGTGCATGATGCACCCCCTCCCTCAAAGAGGCGGCCGTGCCCAGGCTGGCATTGTTTCTAGTTCTGATGTTGGTCGCCGCGGGATGTTCGTCCGGCTCGGTAACGCCGTGCGTCAACGAGGCGCAAGACCCGACCGGAATTTGCGCGTCCTCGCACGGCCACACTTACTGAAGAATAGTCGAGCTCCCCAGGCGCCAGCTGCCCGGCTCGGTCCGCGCTCGGTTTTAGACAAGCATCTGCGGGATCACCAGAAACAGATCGGTATCGTCGGTCTTCTCGCCGGCTGCGGTGATCAGGGCATGCGCCTGGCCGCGGTGATGCGTCTGGTGGTTGAAGAAATGCGTGACCAGCAGCCGGTTGGGCGCCGTAACCTCGCGCTGTGCGGCGCCGCTGAACCAGGTCATGTCGCGGTCTAGATAAGCCTGGTCGACCCGCGACGCCCAATCCGTGATCTTCGCGTCGGCCTCGACCCGCTTGGCGCACAGATCGTCCCAATCGACCAGCATATGGCCGCTTTCCTTGATCGGCGTGGTCGGCCGCTCCCAGCCGTCAAAGCGGCTCATCCACTGGCCGTCGCCCCACAGGATGTGAACCAGCGTGTTGTGCAGCGAGCCCCAGAACGCGGCGCGATCGCGCCGCCGCTCTTCATCCGAAAGCCGGTTCGCCGCGGCGTAGAGGCGCCGGTTCATCTCCGCGTTGTAGGCGGCCATCGTGCGGACATAGGCGGTTGTGATCATCGAATGATCCTTTCGTCATTGCGAGGCGCCGCGGCAATCCCCTTCCTTATGGGCCAAGGCCGCCGGAGATTGCTTCGCTTCGCTCGCAATGACACGTTGGTGGTGATTGTCATTTCCTTCAATCTTGAATCGGGTCAACCAAGGGTGACCAAGGGAGATAACAGATGCCTGAAGGACAACGGCCAAAGCCGCAACCGACCCCGGAAACGGCGCATTTCTGGGACGGCGCCAAGGCCGGCGAGCTGCGGCTGCAGCGCTGCAATTCATGCAGCAAGGTGTATTTCCCGCCGCGCCCGTTCTGCCCCGGCTGCGCCAGCCGCGATGTCGGCGTCTTCGCCGCGAGCGGCAAGGGCCGGCTTTACTCCTACGTGATCCATCACCGCCCGGTGCCCGGCTTTACGCCGCCTTATGCGATCGCCGTCGTCGAGCTCGACGAGGGGCCGCGGATGATGACCAACATCACCGACTGCCCGCAGACGCCCGAGGCGCTGGTGCTCGATATGCCGGTCGAGGTCGCCTGGGAAAAGCTCGACGACGACATAACCTTACCCCTCTTCAAGCCGGCGAAAGGCTGACGCAAATGACCGGAAAACGCAGCGACATCGCCATCGTCGGCGCGGCGGAAACCACCGAGATGGGCCGCATCCCCGAACTGTCGCAGATCGGCCTCCACGCCGACGCCGCCCTCAACGCGATGAAGGACGCCGGGCTCACCCCGAAGGACATCGACGGCATCGCCACGGCTGGCGAGACGCCGGTGACGCTCGCGCATTACCTCGGCATCACGCCGAAATGGGTCGACGGCACTGCGGTCGGCGGCTGCTCGTTTATGATCCATGTCCGCCACGCGGCCGCGGCGATCGAGGCCGGTCTCGCCAAGACCATCCTCATCACTCATGGCGAAAGCGGCCGCTCCGGTGTCGGCCGCACCCGCCCGCCGGCCTCGGCCGCGACGCTCACCGGCCAGTTCGAGGCGCCCTATGGCCCGATGGGCCCGCCGACGCTCTTCACCATCCCCGTCTTGCGCTACATGAAGACCTACGGCCTGACGCACGAGCAGCTCGCGATGGTCGCGGTCGTGCAGCGCGAATGGGCCGCGAAAAACCCTCGCGCCACGTTCCGCGACCCGATCACCGTCGATGACGTGCTCAACTCGCGGATGATCGCCGATCCGTTTCGGCTGTTGCAGTGCTGCCTGGTGACCGACGGCGGCGGCGCGCTGATCCTGACCTCGGCCGACCGCGCCAAGGACTTCCCGCAAAAGCCGGTCTATCTGCTCGGCACCGGCGAGAGCGTCGAGACCCCGATGGTGTCACAGATGGAGGATTTCACCTCGTCGCGCGCCTTCCGCGTCGCCGGCCCGACCGCCTTCGAGGAGGCCGGCATCACCCACAAGGATGTCGACCACCTGATGATTTACGACGCCTTCGCGCATCTGCCGATCTACGGTCTTGAAGACCTTGGCTTCTGCAAGCGCGGCGAGGCTGCCTCGTTCATCTGGGAGCGCAACACCGCGCCCGGCACCGGCAAACTGCCGCTCAACACCAATGGCGGCGGGCTCAGCTACATGCACTCGGGCATGTACGGCATGTACGCGCTGCAGGAGAGCGTGCGGCAGATGCGCGGCGTCGCTCCGGCCCAGGTGCCCGGCGCGAAAATCAGTGTCTGCCACGGCGTCGGCGGCATGTTCGCCGCCAGCGGTACGGTCATCATGACCAACCAGGGGCCATAAGCGGCGTCGGGGCGAGGGGGCAGGGGGCGGCAGATGAGATGGTCCACGGTCGGCCTTGCGGCCACGATGCTGATCGCCGCCGCCGGCGCCGCGCTGGCCGACCCGGAATGCCGGCCGATCCCGCCGCCAAAGGATCAGCCCTACACCGGCGTCCTCAAGCTTCAGGTCGACGCGACCGATATCGGCCGACGCATCTATCATGTGCGCGAGACGGTGCCGGTCGCCGGCAAGGAGCTGGTGTTGCTCTATCCCGAATGGCTGCCGGGCACGCATTCGCCGTGGGGCCGCAACCGGCTCAACAAGATCGCCGGCCTCACCGTCACCGCTGGCGGCAAGCCGCTCGCCTGGACGCGCGACGCCTGCGATGTCTTCGCGTTCCGCATTCCCGTGCCCGACGGCGTGACCTCGGTCGATGTCGACTTTGACTATCTGTCGGCCGACGCGGCGCAGACCGGCCCGGGCGCGCATGCCGAGATCAGCCCCGAGATACTGGTGCTCGAATGGTCGTCGGTCGTGCTCTACCCGGCCGGCTATTTCGTCAGCCGCATCGACGTCGAGCCCGGCGCGGCACTGCCCGATGGCTGGCAATTCGCCACCGCGCTCGACCGCGCGGCCGACGACAAGACGCCCGCGTTCAAGCGCACGTCGCTCGAGACCCTGGTCGACTCGCCGCTCTTCGCCGGGAAATACGCCGCGCGCTGGGACCTCGACCCCGGCGCCGCCGTCCCGGTGCATCTCGACGCCTTCGCGGACCGGCCGGAGTTGCTAAAGGCGAAGGACGAGAAGGGGACAAAAGACCTCGACGCCCATCTCGACCAGCACCGCGCGCTGATCAAGCAGGCCTACAAGCTCTTTGGCGCAAAGCATTACGACCATTACGATTTTCTCGTCACCATCAGCGACAACATTCCCTATGCCGGCCTTGAACATCACCGGTCGAGCGAGGACAACACCGGCCCCGACTACTTC
>DATMLO010000082.1:0-27774 GCA_035570495.1 Allostellaceae bacterium
CCGCCGCCACCCATCCGCGGGCCGCTCGAACGCGGACGAGCCGGCGCCGCCGTCGAGCTGTCGACGGTGAGCACCTCGGTCACCTGCGGGCCGCGCTGACCCGGCGACACCCGAACCTCCAAGGTCTCGCCCGTCTCGACCTGCTGCACCCCGATCCGGCCCAGCACGCTCGCGTGCAAAAACGCATCGCCCCCGCCATCCGCAAGCTCGACAAAGCCAAACCCGCGGTCGCCGCGAAACCACTTCACCACCGCCTTCACCGGCGGGCCCGACGGCTGCTCCTCAAAGCGCGGACCAGAGCCATAGCGCGGCGCTCCGCCGCCATAGCCGCCTCCACCGCCGCCGCCGCCATAGTCCCGGCCGCCGCCGCCACCGCCGCCAAAATCATCGTCAAAATCACGCCGCCGACCGCGATCGCGATGCCCTCGCCCGTTTTCCACGACCCAAATTCCCAAATCAAGCCCGGGGACAATCACCCCGCGATCAACATAATGCAGATTTTTCCACCGCTCGTCATCGGCAATGGAGAAAGTGCCGAGTAATCGTCGCGCCGGTTGGGTCGGCGCTTGCTGGGAGCGGCCGGACATGGAAGGCTGCCGCGACGATTTCGGGAGGAAATGCATGATCGAACAGACGCTCGACATCGCCACCAAGGACGGCGCGATGGAGACGTTTATCGTCCATCCCGAGCGCGGCGGCCCGCACCCCGCGGTGTTCTTGATGATGGACGCGCCCGGCATTCGCGAGGAGCTGCGCATGATGGCGCGGCGGCTGGCTTCAGTCGGCTATTACGTGCTCCTACCCAACCTTTATTACCGCGCCGGACGCGACACGATCTATGGCCCCGACGTCTTGGAGAAGGGCTCGGCGGAGCAGGCCCGCATGCGCGCGGTACGCACCAAGATGACGATCCCGCCGATCATGGACGACGTCGCGACGATGCTGGACTTTTGCGCCGCGCAAAGCGCCGCGAAAGCCGGCCCTGCCGGCATCCACGGCTATTGCATGAGTGGCCCCTACGCGCTCGCCGCCGCGGCGCGTTTTCCGGACCGCATCGCGGCGGCCGCGTCGTTCTACGGCACCTGGCTCGTCAACGACGCCGAGGAAAGTCCGCATCTCAACCTCGCCAAGATCACCGGCGAGGTGCACATCGGCTGCGCCGAGCACGACGAGCTGGCGCCGCTGCCGATGGTCGAAGAGCTGAAGACGCTATTCCAGCGCGCCGGCACCAAGGGCGAGATCGAGATGTATATGGGCGTGCACCATGGCTTCGCGTTCCCCGAGCGCTGGTGCTACGACGTCCCGGCCGCCGAGCGCCATTGGGAGCGGCTGATCGCGCTGTATCGGCGCACGCTGGGGTAAGCCTGGTCATCGCCGCCCGCGAAGGCGGGCCATGGGTATTACTCCGTCACTCGCCCCAAACTTCTAAGCCGCGCGATAGCGGCTAACGCCAGTCCATGTGATTACGCCACCAAAGAGCAAAAGCACTGGAAACCATTGACTTACTTCAGCATATCGAAGTACCAGAATCGAACTAGCAATTAATAATATTCCGATTGCCGCCAACCCGAGCGCCTTATTTTTGATCATTTATTTTTCCCTATTCTAAATCTATTTGTACGGTGCGCAGATAAATTACATTCGGTCAATGGGCTGGCTCACACTGGCCATTGCGATAACTAACGCGACGGGTAGTGCGTCGTCAGTTTCTGCCCGGCCATCTCGACCGGGTTGGCGTCGATCAGCACAAACGCAAACACCGCCGGCGCCGTGCCCCGGTTGACCCAGGCGTGCATCGTGCCGCGCTGCACGCAGATGTCACCCGGCTTCATGTGCACGGTCTTGCCGTCGTCGAGTTCGAGATCGCATTCACCCGACAACAGGATCGCGTAGTCGCAGGTCTCGGTGCGGTGCATGAAACCGGGAGAGCCGGGCGCGAACGAGGTAACCCGGATCACCGCCCCTTGGCCCGAGCCGACATAATTGTAGCGCTTCACAAAACCCGCGCGTTGCGCCTCGCCCGCCGCGCCTTCCGAATTATCGACCGGCGTCGCGTCGGTCGACCACACCTCGACGCGCGAGATGCCGGGCCGCGTCGGGCTCTCGGCCGCGTCGAACGTCTCGTCGGTCGCGACCACCGCCCGGCCCTGGGCGTCATGTCCGGTGACGATGCGGCGAACCTGCATGTTTTCCTCCCTCGTCGTGGTCAGCCGCGCAGATGCCCGGCGGTCTGATTGAACAGGATCTGACGCTCCTCGTCGCTCGGCGGCGCCGAGCGGCGCAGCTCCTTGCCGAGATCGACGCCGCGCTTGACCGCCGGCCGGTCGCGCACCGCCGCGCGCCAGCGCGCCACATTGGGAAATTCCTCGATCGCCTGGCCAAGCGGCTTGGCAATCAGCACCCAAGGCCACGAACACATATCAGCGATCGTATATTCGTCGCCGAGAATGTAGTCGCGCCCTTCCAGCCGGCGCTCGAGCACACCGAGGCAGCGGTTGTATTCGTTCTTGTAGCGCTGCCGCGAATAGGGGTGCTCGCCCTGCGCATAGTTGACGAAATGCGAGAGCTGTCCGGCCATCGGCCCGAGATTGCCGACCTGCCAGAACAGCCATTCCATGAGCTCCTTGCGGCCACGCCGGTCGGTCGGCGCGAAGCGGCCGACCTTTTCGGCGAGATGCAAAAGAATTGCGCCAGACTCGAAGATAGCCATCGGCCCATCCGGCTCGTCATGATCGACAATGGCCGGCATGCGGTTGTTGGGGCTGATCGCGAGGAACTCCGGCTTGAACTGATCGCCCTTGCTGATATTGATGGGGATCACGCGGTATTCGAGGCCGCACTCCTCGAGCATGATCGACACCTTCCAGCCGTTCGGTGTCGGCCAGTAGTAGAAATCGATCATCGCCTCTCCTCCTCTACTCCTGCGCAACCTGAATGCGCCAATCACCTGGCGCCTGGGCTATGATTGACCGATGCGCGACTTCGGCAACACCTTTCTGCTGGTCTATGCGGGGTTGTTTCCGATCGTCAATCCGATCGGCGGCGCGCCGATCTTCCTGGCGCTGACGCACCAGAGCAGCGAGGAAGCGCGCCGCGCTTTGGCATGGCGCGTCGCGGTCAACGGCTTCGTCCTGCTGCTCGGCTCGCTGTTCGTCGGCTCTCACGTCCTCGCGTTTTTCGGGATCACCCTGCCCGTCGTCCGCATCGCCGGCGGGCTCGCGGTCGCGTCGTTCGCCTGGCGATTGCTGCGTGACGGCGCCACCGCGGCAGACGACCGCAAAGAGGCGCACCAGGCGTCCGTCGTCGATGCGTTCTATCCACTGACGATGCCGCTGACCGTCGGGCCCGGCTCGATAGCGGTCGCCATCGCGCTCGGCGCCGAACGCCCGCCCGAAGCCTCGGGGCTTTTCGATATCGCCTTCCTTGCCGCCGGCGCCTGCGTCGGACTGATGGCGATCGCGGTGACGATCTTCGTCTGCTATCGCTTTGCCGGCCGGATGGTCGCGGTGCTGGGCGAGAGCGGCATCAATGTGATGATCCGGCTCTCAGCCTTCATCCTGTTGTGCATCGGTATCCAGATCATCTGGAGCGGCTACAGTGCGCTGATGCATCTGCCACACTAGCCGCCGCCGACCACCCCATCCGCCTTGAGCCCGGCAATTTCCGCGGCCGAATAGCCCGCCTCGGCAAGGATTTCGTCGGTGTGCTCGCCGAGCGACGGCGCCGGCCGCCGCAAATCCGCGGGAGTGCCCTCAAAGCGAGCGGCATTGCGCATCTGGCGCAGCCGCCCGGCCTTGGGATGATCGGTCTCGACGACCGCACCCAATGCCTCGACCTGCGGCGCCTTGGCGACCTGGAAACGGGTCAGCACCGGCGCGCAGGGCACGCCAGCTTTGGTCAACCGCTCGAGCCAATGCTCGGCCGCGCCGGTTTTCAGCACTGCCTGGGTCAGCGCCAGCCGCGCCTCGACATTCCGTTGCCGCAGCGCCGGCGTCTTGAACCGCTCGTCTTCGAGCCATTCGGGTGTGCCGAGCGCTTCGGTCAGCGCGACCCATTGCGCGTTGGTCTGCACCGCGACGGTGATCCAGCCGTCGCTTGCCTCATAGACGAGATCGGTGGCGCTGGCCTTTTCCTGGGTCGCCGGCTCGTCGCCGACAAAAGTCTGGTCGCCCATGTCGGACGGCCACAAAAACGCCAACACCGCCTCGAGCATCGACAGCCGGACATGCTGGCCCTGGCCGGTGCGGGCGCGCGCCAGAAGCGCCGCGGTGATCGCCTGCGACGCGGTGATCGCGGTCAGCTTGTCGGGAAGGATCGTGCGCAACATGCGCGGGCGCACATCGTCCGCCCCGGCCTGCACACTCGCGAGCCCGGAATAGGCCTGGATGATCGGGTCGTAGACCGGCTTCTGCGCGTAAGGGCCGACCTCGCCAAACCCACTCAGCGAGACATAGACGATGTCCGGCCTGACCGCGCGCACCGCCGCCTCGTCGATGCCGAGCCGCTCGACGACGCCCGGCCGGTAGTTCTGCACAAAGACATCGGCCTTTTCGCACAGCTTCAACAGCGCGCGCCGCCCCGCCGCTGCCTTGAGGTCGATCGCGATCGAGCGCTTGTTGCGGTTGTTGTTGAGAAACGAGGTAGAGAAGCCACCCCGCCGTTGCGCCGAGCCGCGCGTCGGGTCGCCGCCCTCGATCGGCTCGATCTTGATGATGTCCGCGCCTTGGTCGCCGAGGATCATCGTGCCGAGCGGCCCCGCGACATTCGACGTGAAATCGACGATCCTGACCCCGTCCAGCGGACCCGGCATGACAGCGCCTTTCTTGCGGCAGAGCGTCTTACGGCAGACCGGTGCGATTATGCCCGCCCGCCGGCCTCGCGCCTACTCACTCTTCTTTTCGATCCCCCACAGCGCCGGGACATGCATCGGGATGCGGCCGCTCAGCACATCGCGATAGGCGGTGTAGAAAAAGAACTGCCCGGTCGGGACGTAGGGCACGCTTTCAAACGCCTCGCGCTGGGCCGCGACCGCGATCTCGCGGCGCTTGGCGTCGTCGGTCGCGTCGAGATACGCGTCATGCAGCTGTTCGAGCTTTGGGTCGCTCGGCCAGCCGGGGAAGGCCTTTTCGCCATTGCCGCGCATCCACGCGTTGGTCGCGGGATCGAGCAGGTCATAGGGCGGGATCGTCGTGTGGAAGAGGCTCCAACCGCCCTTGTCGACCGGGTCCTTGTCCATGCGCCGCTTCAATAGCGTGCTCCAGTCGACCGTCACCATCTCGACGTTGAGCCCGAGCTTTTTGAGCATCTCGAACGTGACGAGCGATTGCTGCTGGCTCACCGGATAGTCGGCCGCGGTCAACAGGTTGATCTTCTCGCCTTTGTAGCCCGCCTCGGCGATGAGAGACTTCGCCTTGTCGTAGTCGCGCGGGCCTTTCAGCGGCTCGGCGCCGTCCTCGGTCGCCGCCGGCGTGCCGCAGGCATAAAAGGAATAGCAGGTGTTCCAGTTCTCCTGCGGTCCGGCAAGCGCCGACATGTATTCGCGCTGGTCGGCGACGGCCAGTAGCGCCTGGCGCATCTTCTCGTTGTTGAAGGGCGCCTGGAGCTCATTAAAGCGCAGCGCGGCGCCATTGCCGATCGGGAAAATCTTCTCGATCTTGATATTCGGCTGCGCCCGCAGCAGCGGCAAGAGATCGGTCGTCGCGTATTCCCAGCGATCCATTTCGCCGCTGATCAGCGCCTGCGCGGCGGTGGTCGCGTCCGGGATATAGGTCCACTCGACGCGGTCGACCTTGACCACCTTGCCGCCGGTGCCCCAGTCACCCGGCTCACCGCGCGGCAGGTAATCGGTGTTCTTGACAAAGACCGCCTTGAGGCCGGGCTCGAACGCCTCCTTGACGAATTTGAATGGGCCGGAGCCGTCGACCTCGGTGATCGCGGTATAGGGATCGGTGTTCGCGAGGCGCTCCGGCATCATGAACGGGGTCGGCGTCGTCAAGGTCGCCAGCGCGTCGAGCACCGGGAACGGCTTTTTGAGGACGATCCGGAAGGTCTTCTCGCCGGTCGCCTCGATTGACGCCGCGGCGGCCATCAGCGGCTGCCCCCAAGAGCCGCTGCGCACGCCCCAGCGCTTGACGGAGGCCGCGCAATCGGCGCCACGCACCGGGGCGCCGTCATGCCATTTGAGCCCATCGCGCAGCGTGAAGTCCCAGGTCAGCTTGTCGTCGCTGACCGTCCATGAGCCGACCATCTGCGGCTGCGGCTTGAAGTTATGGTCGACCGCGAACAGCGTGTCGTAAACCATGTAACCAAAATTGCGGCTGACAATGCCCGGCGTCCAAACGGGATCGAGGATCGACAGATCGGCGTAAGGGATAAACCGCAGCACCGTCTCGGCCTGGGCCGAAATCGCCCAGGTCAGCGCGGCGGCCAGCGCGCAGGCACGCGCCGAAAATCTCGGCAGCATCACAGGCATTCCTCCCGATTATTGAAGCGTTGATCCCTTCCCTGATCCCCTTGGCCGGGCTTGACCCGGCCATCCCCTTCTTCCACCTCGGACGTCAATGCCTGAAGACGTGGCCCCCGGGTCAAGCCCGGGGGAGGCGAAAATTAGGAAACTGAAGCTTACTCCGCCGCCACCGCGCGCGCCTCATCCGCCGTCGCGAAATAGCGGCGGCCGGTCGTGCGCTGGTTTTCGTAGATCGAGCCTTGGTTGGCCGCCGGCGGTAGCGGCAGGCGCACCGGCACGTTTGTCAGGCGCGGGTGCAGGGTCGGCTCGCCGGCGAGCAGCAGCTCGTCGAACTTCTGGATCCCGTCCTTGAAACCGAGCAGCGGCCAGGCGTCGGCGGCGCGGTATTGGAACAACAGGAAGCGCCGCTCCAGCCCCGAAAAATTGGTCGCCGAGCCATGCACCGCGCGGACATGGTGGATCGTGATCGACCCTGCCGGCCCGAGGCATGGCTTCGCCTTCGCCAGATCGAGTTTTGACGCGGCGGGATCGATCGCGCCGCAAAAGCAGCCGTCGGGACCGTGATGGTCGTAGATCTGGCCGTGATGGCTCCCCGGGATCACCATCATCGGGCCGTTTTCCATTGTGAAGTCGTCGAGCATGATGCCGACCGCGGCGAGGTCGTCATTGGTATGCGGGTAGAACGCCCAGTCCTGGTGCCACTCGATCGGCGCGCCGTAACCGGCGGACTTCATATTGAGCTTGCCGGTGTCGTAGCGGACGCTGCCCCACAGCTCTTCGAGGATCGCGACCACCGCCGGGTGACGGCTGGCGCGAAAATAGGTCTCGTGATGCGCATGCGGGGTCTTGATCCGGCGCACCCGCGGGTCGGCTGCGGAATGCGTATCCTCGAGATCATAGATCTCGTCATTGGCCGCGACCTTCGTCGAGTTGACGACAAACTCGTCGGTCACCGCGCGCAGATCGGCGATCTCACCGGCCGAAAACACGTTTGGTACGACGATAAAGCCGTCATCTCGGTAAGCGGCGCGTTGCGCATCGGTCAGCATGTCACGGTCCTTTCGGCAAAATCAGGTGAGCCCGGCGCGGCGCGCGAGCACAGCATGCAAGCGTCGGCGTCGCGACGCCCAATGAGCGGGCGAACTCGGCGATGATCGCGCTATCCTTCTGCAGCACGTGCATCGTCGCGGTCGCCGGGGTGTAGACGCCCTGCGCCATCATCGGCCCGCGCAGCTCGAAGATGCGCGAATTGGCGGCGCCGCTGGAAATAACTTCAAGGATGCGCGCCGGGTCGAGCCCCGCCTTGGTGCCGAGCACGATCGCCTCGGCGGCGACGACGTTGTGCACCGAGACCAGGAGGTTCGCGACAAACTTCATCCGGCTGCCATTGCCGAACGCGCCGAAATAATGCGTGACGCGGGCAAAGCCCTCGAACAGTCCGGCGTCGCGACAGCGCCCGAACGCCGCCTCGTCGCCGCTGGCATAGACGGCGAGGTCCTTGACGGCGGCCTGCGCGCCGGTGCCCGAGAGCGGACAATCGAGCAGCGTCATCCCCGCAGCCGCGAGCCGGTTGCGAGCCACTTCCTTCGCCGCGATCGGGAAGGTCGAGACTTCGAGCACGATGAGGCCCGGTCGCGGCGCGGCGACGAGCTGGCCAACTGTCTCGTCCAGCGCCTCGACGCTCGGCAGCGAGGTAAAGGCGATCTCGGCGCCGCCGATCGCGCCGGCCGCGGAGTTCGACGGGCGCACGCCGTCGCGCTCCAGCGCCGCCATCTTGCCGGCGTCGACATCAAAGCCGCGCAACGCAAACCCCGCGGCGGCGAGGTTGCGCGCGATCGCCCCGCCCATCAGGCCGAGCCCGATTACCGCGACATTGCCGGGGGAGGCCATCGCTCGGCTCAGTCCTGCATGATCGGCTCGCCGCGCATGTATTTGCCGCGGCAGAACAGCAAGGTCGGCCGGTCGGTATACGCGAAGCGCTCGACATGGCCGATGAAGATGATGTGGTCGCCGCCATAGTGGCGGAACTCGTTGCGGCACTCGAAATGCGCCGCCGCGCCGACGATCACCGGCGGCCCTGACTCGGTGATGACATGATCGGTGTCGATGAACTTGTCGTCGCTCTGCTTGGCGAATTTGTTCGACAGCGGAATCTGGTCGTAGGCCAAGATGTTGACGACGAAATGGCTGCCCTCCTGAAAGGCGGGCAGGCTCTGCGCATAAAGCGAGCTCGACCACAGCACCAGCGGCGGGGTCAGTGACACCGAGCTGAACGAGTTCGCGGTCATACCGTGCAGCTTCCCCTCGCGGTCGCGCGTCGTGATGATCGTGACGCCGGTCGCGAACGAACCGAGCGCGTTGCGCAGTTCACGTGAGTTGAAGCCTTCGGCCGAGGTGCTGTGCACCGTCGCGCTATGGCTGCCGGTAATATCACCGGAAATTATGTCGTTCGGCACGCTGACGTCCTCGATTTGTCGCTTCTGGCGCTTAGAGCGTGGCATCGGGCGGCAGGCCCAGTGCGACGCGCCCATACATGGCGCCGTTGATGTCCCAATTCAGCACATAATGTGCGTTGGCCGCGTGCACGTCGCGGAACGCGCGCTGCAGCGGGTTCCTCGCATAAATCGCGCCGCCGCCGGTCGCCGCGAAGAGAATATCGACCGCCTTGGTGCACAGCGTCGCGGCAAACGCGCCGTCGCGGCGATAACGGGCGCGCTCGCCCAAGTCGGGCACGCGGCCCTCGCTCACCGCGCGCGTCGCCTCGTCGCAATCGCCGAGCATGATCGCGCGCGCCGCATCCGCCAAGGCCGCCGCTTCGGCGACATGCACCTGCACGGTATTGAAATCGGCGACATTGCGCCCTGAATAGCTCGACAGCCGGGTGCGCGTCGTCTCGGTGAAATGCTCGATCGCGCCTTGCGCGATGCCAAGCGAGACGCCGGCGATGCAGAACGCGAAGAGGCTGATCGCCGGCAACTGATAGAGCACCGACGGGTTGACCGCGCTGCCCGGGTTGGGGCCGCCGGCAATCTGGTCGACCGACAGCGAGCGGTATTCCGGCACAAACACATCCTCGACCACGACATCCTTGCTGCCGGTACCGGCGAGGCCAATGACCTGCCAGGTGTCGATGATGGCGTAGTCCTTCGCCGGCAAGAGGAAGATGCGCGGCCCGGCAGCACCGCTTTCCTCGTCCTGCGCGATGCCGCCCATCAAATTCCACGACGCGGCGTCGACGCCGCTCGAAAACGGCCAGCGCCCGGACAGCTTGTAGCCGCCCTCGACCTTCTGTGCCCGGCCGCGCGGGAAGATCAGCGCCGAGCCGATCAGATTGTCCGGCGATTGGCCCCAGACCTCGTCCTGCGCCTGTTTTGGCCACATCCCGAACAGCCAGTGATGCGCCGCGAGGTTGGCCAGCACCCAGGCGGTCGAGCCGTCACCGCGGGCGATCACCGCGACCAGCTCGACCAAATGCCGGAACGGCAGCTCGCTGCCGCCGACGCGCTTTGGCTGCAGCACGCGGAACAGGCCGCTCTCATGCAGATCGGCAATCGTCTCGTCGGGCAGGCGGCGCAGCTCTTCGGAGCGGGCGGCGCGCTCGCGCAGCACCGGGATCAGCGCCTCGGCGCGCGCCAAGAGCTCGCCGAAATGCGGCGCGGCTCCGCTGCGACCCATCTTTGCGTCGGGCATCGCGCGTTTCCTTTCGCTAGGACCTTCCTCCCGCGCTGGCAGTCTACTCGCTGCCACGCCGATGACAAAACCGCGTCCTTGCATTGCTGTCATTGCGAGGAGCGCGGCGACGAAGCAATCTCGTGCAATGAAGAGCCGAGGCGGATCGAGATTGCGTCGCTCCGCTCGCAATGACAGTGAGGGAAACGCCGTGATCTACATGGTCGAAATGGATATGCGGCTCGACGACCGCGAGGCCGAGTGGCACGACTGGTACATCGCGCACATCAAGGTGCTGCTGACCGTGCCCGGCTTTCGCGCGTCGCAGCGCTTCCAATCGCTCCTGCCCTGCCCGGCGCCCTATCTGGCGCTGCACCACGTCGATAGCGGCGCGATCTTCGAAAGCCCGGAATACCGCTCGCGCGGCGGGCCGGGCTCGACTGGTGATTGGCGCGCCCGGCACTCGAACTGGCGGCGCAACCTGCTCGAGGGCTTCAATGAGCCTCCCGAAGTATTGTTCGGTAGCTATTTGCTGCGCCTCGAAGACGCGCGTGACTTGACGCTTCCTGTCGCCAAGCGGCTGGACTGGACCGAGGTCGTCGGCCTCGATTGGGACGCCGGTGTGTTCGGCTTCGCCGTGATCGATGACCCGGCTCCCTTTCTCGACCTCGCCCACCACGACGAGCGCGTCCGCCTCTATCGCCCGATCAGCGAAAAGCTGCACGAAAGCGGCTAGCCGTGCGGCTCGGCATTACCATTGCCGGCGCGGTGCTGTTGGCCATCGGCGCCGCTGCTGCCGAGGAGGGCCCGGCCTCACCTCCGGTCGCGGCAGTGGTCGACGGCCGCCTTGCGATCGGTGAGGCACAGCTTCCGGTCTTCGTCTCGCAGGATTGGTCGCGGCCGCTGCCCGGCATCCGCCGCGTCGTGATCGTCGTTCACGGGTACAACCGCAACGCGGCCGATTACGCGCGCAACATGCTGGCGCTCGACCCGCCGACGGATACGCTGGTCATGGCGCCGCAATTCCTCGACTCTGACGATGTCGCCGCGCATCACCTGCCCGAGGCGGTCCTGCGCTGGGACCGCGAAGACTGGCTCGACGGCAATCCAGCTCTTGGGCCCATGCCGCGCAGCGCCTTTGATGGGTTCGACGCACTTCTCGCGAAATTGACCGATCGCGCGACCTTCCCGAATTTGTCGCGGATCGTGCTCGCCGGATTTTCCGCCGGTGGTCAGGTCGTGCAGCGCTACGCGGAGGTCGGGAAGGGCGAAGACGCCATCCCCTTGCGTTATGTCGTCGGCAGCCCCGGCACTTACGCCTATTTCGGCGACGAGCGGCCGCGGTCCGACGGAACGGTCGGCGCCTTCGCCAACGCCGCCCAGTGTCCCGATTACAACCGCTGGAAATTTGGTTTTGCCGGCGGTCTGCCGCCCTACGTCGCCGCCGCCACGATAGAGGCTGTGCGAGCGCTCGAACGGCGCTATGTCACGCGAGAGGTCGTCTACCTCGTGGGCGGCGACGACACCGATCCGAACCATCGGTTGCTCAACAAGACCTGCGCCGCCGAGGCGCAAGGACCGACCCGGCTGACGCGCATGCAGTTCTTCCTGGCCGATATGAAGCAGCGCGACGGCGAGGCCCTCAGGCAGCCCATGTGGGTCATCCCCGGCGCGGCGCATAACGAGGCGCAGGTTTTCGGCTCGCCCTGCGGCCGCGCGGCGCTGTTCGGCGACGCCGTCTGCTCGAAAAATTGATCACCCCCCTTGATCTGGAACATATCATGAACATATGACGAGAGCGCATAAATGCCGGCGTAGCTTCTACCGATGGTCCTCGCTTTGCTGTTTCACCTCACGGCTTGTTGTTTCGCCGCTGTTTTCTCGCTGTTATCCGGCTGTTATTGTCGCTGTTTCCGTGCTGTCTCGCGGCAGATAAATGACGTAAATTCAATATCTTATACTGGAAACCGGATTTCATCGAACGGCGGAGCGCTCATGATCATCGACACCCATGCCCATGTTGTGCCAGGGACCCTGCTCGACGCGCTGCGCAGCGAAAAGCGCCTGTTTCCCTCGGTGACGCTGCATGACGCCGCGGCGCCGCGCATGGAATTCAACGCTGCCGGGCCGGGCCGGCCGATCCAGCCGCGCCTGCATGACCTCGCCCAGCGCAAGGAGTGGCTCGCCAAGGCGCGGGTCGACCATCAACTGGTCGGCGGCTGGACCGATGTTTACGGCTACGACCTGCCGCCCGAGGAGGGCGCCGACTGGGCGCGCTTCTACAACGAACACATGGCGAAGGACGCCGCTTCGCTCAATCAGCTCTCCGCCCTCGCCACCGTACCCCTGCAAGACGGTAAGCTCGCCGCGAAAGTGCTCGAAGAGGCGCTCGACGCCGGGTTCCATGGCGCGATGATCGCGACGCAGCCTAAAGGCATCGGTGGCAATCTCGACGACCCCTCGCTCGATCCGTTCTGGGAAGTCGCCTCGGCGCGCAACGCCGGCATCTTCCTCCACCCGCATTACATCTGCAGCGACGACCGGCTTGACGGCTACGACCTGGTCAACGCAGTCGGCCGCCTCGCCGACACGACGATCGCCGTCGCGCGACTCTTGTTCTCGGGCCACCTGACCCGCTTTCCCGGCGTGAACCTGCTGCTATCCCATGCCGGCGGCGCGCTGCCCTACGCACTCGGCCGCCTCAAGCGCAACAAGGCGATCCATCCCGAACTCGCCGACCCGGACGAGAATTTCCGCCGGCTCTATTTCGACACGGTGCTGTTCGAGCCGCTGGCGCTGCGCTTCCTGTGCGATCTGGTCGGCGCCGACCGGGTCATGCTCGGCTCGGACTACCCGTTCGGCATCGGCGATCTCGAGCCGCGCAATGTCGTCGACCGCACCCAGCTCACCACCGCCGAGCGCGAGGCGATACTCGGCGCCACCGCGGCGCGCATCTTCCATGTCGACTGCGCTTGCGGCGGGTAAGGCAGCGTCACAGCGGGTCGCCGAGCCGTGGCAACTCGTGGCGCACCCGCGCCTCGTAGATGATCGACGTTTCGAC
Source organism: Allostellaceae bacterium (assembly GCA_035570495.1). GTDB lineage: Bacteria > Pseudomonadota > Alphaproteobacteria > ATCC43930 > CGMCC-115725 > DATARH01. The sequence goes on from DATMLO010000082.1 coordinate 13,197, forward strand.
ACGGGTTACCGCCGGGCGGTTGGTGAACCGGTCGAGCACCAGATCCTTCAAATGCGTCATGTCGCGCGCGACGACATGCACGACGAAATCGTGCGAGCCGGTCACAAGAAACGCAAAACGCACCTCGGGAATTTCGACGACCTCATCGAGAAAGCGGTCGACGACACCGCGCTCATGCTTCGAGGTCTCGACAAAGAGCAGCGCCTCGAGCCCCACCCCCATCGCCTTTGGCGCGACATCGGCGTGCGAGCCGCGCAGCACGCCTTCCTGCCGCAGCCGGCGCAGCCGCTCATGCGCGCTTGACGGCGCCAAGCCGATCGCCGCGGCGATCTCCTTGTTCGACAGGCTCGCATCGTTCTGCAATAGACGCAGGATGCCGAAATCTGTTCGGTCGAGCAGCACTAAGCACTCTCCATGTCGAATTTAATTCGATAGAAAATATACTATCTCGTCGTATATCCTACATCTTGTCCAATAGGACGTAAATTATTCAAAATCGAACATTGGAGGCGAACATGGTCGACATGGACAGGCTACATCAATTCGTCGGTCAGATGCTGGGCGATCTAGGCGGCGCGGCGAGCGTTGCGCTGGTGCATATCGGCGACCAGCTCGGTCTCTACAAAACGCTGCACGAGAAGGGGCCGATGACCGTCGCCGAGCTGGCGAGCGCGGCCGGCGTTCATCAGCGCTATCTGCGCGAATGGCTGTCGCATCAGGCGGCCTCGCATTATCTCGCCTACGACCCGGCGACGCAGAAATTCTCGCTACCGCCCGAGCAGGCGATGGTGTTCGCGGTCGAGGACAGCCCAGTCTATCTGGTCGGCGCATTCGAAACGATGGCCGCCGTGCTGGGCAACCAAGAGAAGGTGAAGCCCGCGTTCAAGACCGGCGCCGGTGTCGCATGGGGCGACCAGACGACTTGCATGTTCTGTGCGGTGGCGCGCTTTTTCCGCCCCGGCTACCAAAATCACCTCGTCGGCTCCTGGCTGCCGGCGCTAGATGGCGTGGTCGCCAAGCTCGAAAAGGGCGCCAAGGTCGCCGATGTCGGCTGCGGCCACGGCTGGTCGACCGTGTTCATGGCAAAGGCGTTCCCCAATTCGGAATTCGTCGGCTACGACTTCCATCCCGGCTCGATCGCCGACGCGACCAAGCATGCCGGCGAGCACGGTGCAACAAATGTCCGCTTCGAGGTCGGCAGCGCCAAGGACTACGCCGCGAGCGACCTCGACCTCGTCACCTTCTTCGATTGCCTGCACGACATGGGCGATCCGGCCGGCGCCGCGGCGCATGTGCACAAATCGCTGAAGCCAAACGGCTCGTGGATGATCGTCGAGCCGATCGCCGGCGACCGGCTGGAAGACAACCTCAACCCGGTCGGGCGGCTTTACTACGCGGCGTCGACGATGATCTGCGTGCCGACCTCGCTGGCGCAGGAGGTCGGCGCCGCGCTTGGCGCGCAGGCTGGCGAGGCGAAGCTACGCGAGGTCATCACCGCCGGCGGCTTCAGTTCGGTGCGCCGGGCGACCGAGACGCCGTTCAACATGGTCCTCGAGGCCCGACCCTAGCTCGCGCGAACGGCCTCGTCCGCCAGGGTGTTGTCGGCGCAATCGGCGAACGGCGCAGAGCGTGCGAGAAAACCGCTGGCGAGCAGCGCGCGTTGCAGCCGGTCGAACCCCTCCTGCGACAGGACGGGATTGCTGGCCCACACGCCCTGCGCCTTGTAGCGGGTCAGCGCGCCCGCCAGCACGCCGCGGTCGAGATCGGGGAAATAATCGCCGGCGATCAGCTCGGCGAGGGCCGCCGGCGGGTTCGCCTCGACCCAGCGCTGCGTCTTGTGGATCGCCCGCACCATGCGGCGGAACGGCTCTGGGTCGTCGTCAAGACCGCGACGGGTCGTCGCGAACACCGTATAGGCGGTGCGGCCGCGCGCGCTCGCCGGCAGCCAGACATGCGCGCCGCGCCGCACGGCCAATTCGACAAACGGTTCGAACAGCTGCGCCACATCGAGCTGGCCGGTGGTGAGCCCAGCGACATTCTCCCCCATGCCGCGGCCGATCACGCGTTCCAGCCGCGCCGGGTCGATCCCGGCTTGGTGCAGGTCGCCGACCAGGCAGAGCCAGGGCGTCGGCACCTCGCTGACGCTCGCGAAGCGCTTGCCGAGCAGGTCGGCGAGCCGGAAGCCGGGGTTGGGCGTGCCGCCGACCAGCGAGAACGGATCGCGGCATACCACCTCGGCAAAGGCGGTGAGCGGCGATGCCGGGTCCTGCTCATGCATCTTCATGATGCGGATGGGGCCCATCCACATCGCCTCCGCCTCGCCGGCGACAAGCGCCGCTTCGGCCTTGCCCGGCCCGGGCGATGGCAGCAGCTCGACCTCGACTCCCTCGTCCTCGTAGGCGCCCAGCGCATGTGCCGCGTAAAACGGCGCGTAGAGCACAAAGCGGTAATTCTCATAGAGCCTGACACGCATGGCATCCCTCCGCCGGCTCCGCTATCGTTAGCACACGACGACCCGAGGGAGCCAAGCCATGACCGATGCCGCCCATCAGCTGAATTGCCTCGCCGGCGTCCGCGTGCTCGACCTGACGCAATTCGAAGCCGGGCCGACCTGCACCGAGGTCATGGCGCAGCTGGGCGCCGAGGTGGTCAAGGTCGAAAACCCGCGCGGCGGCGAGCCGGGCCGCATCCTCGGCGCCGGCCCCAAGCCGGGCGCCGACGCCTATTATTTCATGGTCTACAACGCCAACAAAAAGTCGGTGACGGTGAACCTCAAGTCGCCGCGCGGCATCGCGCTGGTCAAGGAGATGGCAGCGAAGGCCGACGTCTTTATCGAGAACATGGCGCCCGGCACGATCGAGAAACTGGGGCTCGGCTACGACGTGCTGTCGAAGCTCAACCCGCGGCTCATCTATGCCCAGGTCAAAGGCTTTGGCGAGGGCAGCCCCTATGAGCACAACCTCGCGTTTGACATGATCGCCCAGGCGGCGGGCGGCAACATGGCGATCACCGGCGAATATGGCGGCCGGCCGATCCGGCCCGGCGCGACGCTCGGTGACACCGGTACCGGCATGCTGATGTGCATCGCGGTCATCAGCTCGCTCTACGAGCGCAACACCACCGGCAAGGGCCGCCGCCTGCAGGTCGCGATGCAGGACGCGCAGCTCAATTACACGCGCGGCTCGTTCGTCAATTACGCGCGCACCGGCAAGCCGCAGGAGCGCGGCCGCGCCGGCTTCGGCGGACCACCGCCGTCGGACATCTTCCCCTGCAAACCGGGCGGGCCGAACGATTGGGTCTATGTGTTCAATTCACACAACAACCCCGAGCATTGGCGGCGCACCGCGACGATCATGGGCAAGCCCGAATGGGCCGATGACCCCGAGTTCCTCGACCGCGACAAGCGCATGGCCCGCGGCGACGAGGTCAACGCGATGGTGACGGCGTGGTGCCAACAGCACACCAAGAAGGAGGCGATGGAGATTCTCGGCAAGGCCGGGATTCCGGCGGGCGCGGTCTACGATACCGGCGACCTGCTGTCCGAACCGACCTTCCAGAGCCGTGGCATCATCCAGACCCAGCGCCACCCCAACGGCGATTTTCGCATGCCGACCTTCCCGGTCCGCTTTGACGGCAAGCCGCCCGAAATCACCCGCTCGCCGCTTCTCGGCGAGCACACGCAAGAGGTGTTCGACTCGTGGCTCGGCCTCGGCGCCGGTGACGTGAAGGGCCTCAAGGACGAGGGTGTGATCTAGTCGGGTACGAGCCGTATACGCCAGGCTGCCGATCAGCGGACGTATTGGGAGCGCGCCGGAACCGCGGGCTATGGCGAAGCAATGTTCGCCAGCAGCCTTGTCGAGCAGCACCTCAGGCTCCGGCTGTGGGGCGTTGCGGTCGAGATCGGCCGACAGTTGGGGCTCGACGCCGACGCCCGCGTGCTGGATCTGGGGTGCGGTGACGGCGCCTTTGCCAATCACACGCTGGCAGCGAATTTTGCCGCGGTCGACGGCTTCGATTTTTCCGAGGCGGCGATCCGGCGCGCCACGGAGAACGCGGCCGGGGCGCACATGCGCTTTGCCGCGCGTGACGTGACCCGGATCGATTTCACCGAGCTGCCACACTACGACGGCGCCTTCCTGATCGGCATCCTGCATCATGTGAAGCCGGTGGCGCCGGCGATCCTCAAGGGCTTGCGCGGCAATACCGGCCGGGTCGTCGTGCTCGAGCCCAATGGCGGCCATGTGGTGCGCAAGCTCCTCGAGCTGACCCCGTCCTACCGCGCGGCTGGTGAGGACAGTTTTCGCCGCTCGCGCCTATTGCGGCTCTTCGCGGAGGCGGGCTATCGAACCGTGGTGTCGCGGCGTCTCAACCTGTTTCCGAATTTCACGCCGCAGACAGCGTTCCGTCTGCTGCGCTGGCTGGAACCGCTGGTCGAGGCGACACCGGTGCTGCGAGCCTTGTGCACGGTCGACATGTACGGGCTAGAAGCTTAGCCAAGCATTCGTCAGCCCTCGTCGCGCGCCTCGCGCATCTGGCGGAGCAAATCGCGGACGCTGCGCGCGGTGCGCAGCTTGCGGCCGATATCGGGGGCGAGCCGCAGATCACCCGCGGCGTCGAGCCAGCCCGCCTCGGTATCGGGCGGCAGCTCGCGCATGACCTCGGCAAAGGCGCGAAAGATCGCCTCGACCTGATGCGCTTCGAGCCGCCGTTCTGTCGCCACGCCTCGTCTCCGCCTTGCCTACGGCATACCATAGCGGAATTGGCCTTGCGGGTCGCCGATGCGTGTTCCGCCTGATATTGCTGGAAAATAACAGGCGATCGGCGGAGCGGATCAGAACAATGCCAGTTGCTTGGTCTCCTTTTGCGGGGCGCGGAACAGCGACGTATCGAGCGGCTCAGTGTGGCGGCGAGCGAGGTCGAGGCGGCGCGCCGCCCGGTCAAAGCGCATCCCCAACAAGTCGGCATAAGGGCCGTATCCGATCATCCGACGGCCCCAATTCGAATCATAAATCTTGCCGCCGTGGCTTTGCGCGACGAGCGACAGCACGTGCGCTGCCTTGTTGGGAAAATGCGTCTCGAGCCATTCCTTGAAAAGGTCTTTCAACTCCAGTGGCAGACGCAGCATCGTATAAGCGGCGGTGGTCGCGCCGGCCTCCTTACCCGCGGCAAGGATGTCCTCCATCTCGGCGTCGTTGAGCGCCGGGATCATCGGCGCCGACATGATCCCTGTCGGAATGCCGGCTTTGGCGAGCGCGACGATAGTTTCGAGCCGGCGCTGTGGGGTCGCCGCGCGCGGCTCCATGACGCGCGCGAGGCTCCGGCCGAGCGTCGTCACCGACACCGCGACGCAGGCGAGACGTTGCGCGGCCATCTCCGCGAGAATGTCGATATCGCGCTGGATCAGCGCGCCCTTGGTGACGATCGTCACCGGGTGGCGAAAATCGCGCAGCACCTCGAGGATCGAGCGCATGACCTCGAGCTTCTTTTCGGACGGCTGATAGGGGTCGGTGTTGGTGCCGATCGCGATCGGCCGGCAGGCATAGCCCTTTTTTGAGAGCTCGGCGGTGAGCAGCGCCGCCGCCTGCGGCTTGTAGAAAATCCGGGTTTCGAAATCGAGGCCGGGCGACAGACCGAGAAAGGCGTGGCTTGGCCGCGCGAAGCAATAGATGCAGCCGTGCTCGCAGCCGCGATAAGGGTTGATCGAGCGGTCGAAGCCGATATCGGGCGAGGTGTTGCGCGCAATGATCGTCCGCGTCGAATCCACCGAAAGGATGGTACTGAGCGGCACCGGCTCGGGCTCGGCGCCGGGGACGCTCCACCCGTCGTCGAAGGCGACGCGCTCCTCGTGCTCAAAGCGCCCGCTGGCGTTGCTGGCGGCGCCGCGGCCCTTGCGCGGCAGGGGGTTGGCCGGCATATCCATGCCGCGAACTCTAAACACAGAATGAGAACAATACAAGAACATAATCGCATCTCCGCCGTGATCCCGGTGCTCAACGCGGCGGCGGAGCTTCCCCATACGCTGGCGATCCTCCAGGACGCCGCGCTGATCAGTGAGATCGTCGTCGTCGATGGCGGGTCGCAAGACGACAGCGTCGCGATCGCGCGGGAAGCGGGCGCCAAAATCATCGAGACGCCGCGCGGCCGCGGCACCCAGCTTGCTGCGGGAAGCGTAGCGGCGAAGGGCGACTGGCTGCTGTTTCTCCATGCCGATTGCCGGCCGCTTCCCGGCTGGGAGGAAAGCGTTCGGGTGTTCATCGCCGGATCTCACGATAAAGCCGGCTATTTCGACCTGGCGCTCGATGACATGGCGCCGGCGGCGCGGCGGCTCGAACGCATCGTCGCCTGGCGCAGCCGGTTGCTGGCCCTGCCCTATGGCGACCAGGGGCTACTGGTCTCGCGGCCACTCTATCAGGCGATCGGCGGCTACGCGGCGATCCCGCTGATGGAGGATGTCGATATCGTCCGCCGGCTCGGCCGCGCACGGCTGGGGCCGATCGGCGCGACGATGCTCGCGTCGGCGCGACGCTATCGCCGCGACGGGTATTGGCGGCGGCCGCTGCGCAATCTCATGTGCCTGGCGCTCTATTTTGCCGGGGTTAGCCCCGCGAAGATCGCGAAGCTTTATGGGTAAGAACACCGCTCCTTCCATCCCGGCGAAGGCCGGGATCCATCCAGCAGCCTTTCGGGCGGTCGAAAGATGGTCCCCGGCCTACGCCGGGGTGGTGCGTGAGCAATGAAGAGGACGCTGATCCTCTTTTTTCGCGAACCGCGGCTCGGCGCCGGCAAAAAACGGCTCGCGCACGACATCGGCGCCGTCGCGGCAGTCAATTTCGAGCGGCTGATGCTGGCGCGGAGCCTGCGTCGGCTCGGCCGCGACCGCCGCTGGAGCTTGCGTCTCGCGGTGACGCCGGATCGCGCCACGCGGCGCTGGCCGGGAGCAATGGCGCAGGGCCGAGGCGATCTTGGCCTGCGGATGCGCCGGGCGCTGGCGGCCTGCCCGCCTGGCCCAAAGCTGCTCGTTGGCAGTGACATTCCCGGCTTGACCGCGAGCCATATAGCGGCCGCCTTCGCGCTACTCGGCCGGCACGACATCGTATTCGGCCCGGCGAATGACGGCGGATATTGGTTGGTCAGTTGCCGGCATCGGGTGCCGGATTTCGGACGGGTGCGCTGGTCGAGCCCGCGCGCGCTTTCGGACACCTTGGCCAATTTGCCGCGATCGCTGTCGGTCGGCTTCGCCGCGACCCTCGACGATGTCGACGACGGCGACGCCTATCGCCGCGTTGTCTTCAGGCGACGACTCTAGGCAGCGTCGTGAAAGATGACGCCGAGCGTAAAGCGCCGGCCGGAACGTAGCCGGCTGACGCCGTGGCGCATCGTCACCCGGTAAAAGCCTCGCGCGCCGGCGACCGGGCGATGATTGACCGGGAAGATCACCGCGTCGCCTTGGGCGAGCGGCACGACCTCGCCCTTCGACTGGCGGCGCGGACGCTGCTCGACGAGCAGGAATTCGCCGCCGGCAAAATCCTCACCCGGCCGAGACAGCAGTACCGTCGCCTGCAGCGGGAACACCAGCTCGCCATAGAGATCCTGGTGAAGGCAGTTGTAATCGCCCGGCCCGTATTTGAGGATCAGCGGAGTCGGTCGCCGCTGCCCGGCCGCGTGGCAGCGCGCGAGATAGGCGTCGAGCGTCGACGGGAAATTCGGCTCAAACCGGAGCTGCTCGGCCCAATTGTTGGCGACGGGCGCGAGGCGCGGGTAAAGGCTACGGCGTAGCTTTTCGACGACACCCGGCAGCGGGTAGGCGAGGTATTTGTACTCGCCTTCGCCAAAGCCGTGCCTCGCCATGACCACCCGGCTACGGAATGGGTCGCGCTCGTCATAGAGCGCGACAAGATCGCGGCATTCTTCCGGGCCGAGAAGACCCGGAAGGATCGCGTATCCGTCACGGTCGAGGGCAGCAGAGAGGTCGGTTTCCGAGATTTGCATGTGTGCGGTCATGACCTGCCCTTCCTACCACCCCGGCAAAAGCCGGGGCCCATCTATCTGTCTTTCGAAAAGCTGATAAATGGGTCCCGGCCTCCGCCGGGATGGCGGAAGAGATTTACTCTGCGGCTGCGTCGGTGGCCGCAGTGCTTTCAGCGGCGAGCAATTTCTGCTTGCGCTCTACGCCCCAGCGGTACCCGGTCAGATCGCCGCTCTTGCCGATGATGCGGTGGCACGGCACCAAGAGAGCCAGTTTGTTGGCGGCGCAGGCGGCGGCGACCGCGCGCACCGCCTTTGGCTGGCCCAGCGCCTGCGCGATTTCGGTATAGGTCGCGGTCTTGCCGGGTGGCACTTTTTGCAGCGCACGCCAGACCCGCGCCTGAAACGCCGTGCCGCGAATATCGAGCGGCAGGTCGGGCTGCTCGTGCGGGTCGGTCACAAAGCGCACGATCCGCTCGGCCCAGGAAGCGAGCCGCGAGTCGGCCGGCCAGATCAACGCGGCCGGGAAGCGACGGCGCAAATCGGCTTCGAGCGGCGCCTTGTCGTCGCCGAGCGCAGTCATGCAGATGCCACGCTCGGTGGCCGCGACCAAGGCCCAGCCGAGCGCCGTCTTGACGCAGGTGAAGCGGATCGTCTCGCCGCGCCCGCCATTGCGTCGCGCCGCCGGGGTCATGCCGAGCCCCGACGGCGCCGCCTCATAGGCCCGCGAGCTGGCGCCAAAGCCGGAAGCGTAGACCGCCTCGGCCACGTGATCGCCGGCGTCGAGCCGGTCGGCGAAGCGACCGAGCCGATGCGCCTTGCCCCATTCGCGCGGGGTCGCACCGGTGATCTGCTTGAAGACGCGGTGAAAATGATAGCGGCTGATGCCCGCGGCGCTCGCCAGCTCGTCGAGGCTCGGCAGCGCATCGCTTTCGCGGATCAGCGCGCAGGCGCGCCCGACCGCGGCGATGTGGCGATCGGCTTGGGAGCCCTCCGTCGGCCGGCAGCGCTTGCACGCGCGGAAGCCAGCGGCCTCCGCCTCCGCGTTCGTGCGATAGAACGCGACGTTCTTCCGCAGCGGCTGACGCGAGGCACAGCCCGGCCGGCAATAGACACCAGTCGTCTTGGTCGAATAGACCCACTGCCCGTCCTGCGATACGTCATGCACGCGGACCGCTTCCCAGCACTTCTCTTCGTTCAACATCGTCTCTCTCCTCGGCATTCTCATAGCGAGGAAGATGGGGCAATCGCCGGCTAGTCTCTATCCGGCCATTGCTTTCTAATTCGACGCTCGCAAGTCATCACCCGGACGCACCCCTGTTGCACGCGCGGAATACAAGTAACATGGTTGCGCGCTGACGGCGTAGCGAGAGGCCAACACACGGAGAGGCAGGCATGGTAGCCAATTACAGCATATGTCTCGGAACGGCCGGCTGGGGTATGTGGCACAGCCCGGACGCCGGTCAGTCGTGGACCCGGCATCGCGCGCCTTTTCCCTTGAACAGCCGCATCCAGGCGTTGGCCGCTCACCCGACGCAACCGCACACGGTTTTCGCCGGCGGCGATACGGGGCTGTTCGTGACCCATGATGGCGGCGCGAAGTGGGAGCGCATCGGCGCGCAAGGCGATCTGCCGACGATCTGGTCGCTCACGGTTGATCCTGTCGATCCCGATATCCTCTTCGCGGGGACGCGTCCGGCCGGGGTCTATCGCTCGCGCGACGGCGGACAGCAGTGGGAAAGGCTCGCCGTCGATATCGCACCAGAATGCTCGATCGGCACGCCGTTTGTGACCGGCATCGTCGTCGACCCCGACGATCACCAGATGGTCTGGGCGGGAGTCGAGATCGACGGCGTCTTTCGCAGCGTCGACGGCGGCGATACCTGGACGCACCAGAAGACGGGCCTCTACGACCCGGATATCCATTCCGTGGCGATCGCGCAGACGCAACCCAAGCGAATCTACGCCAGCACGGCGCGCGAGGTGTTTGTCAGCGACAATCTCGGCGAGACGTGGCAATCCCTGGAGATCAGGGAAAAATGGCCGCTGCCCTACGCGCGCGGGCTCGCGGTCAAGACCGATGACCCGCATGTGCTGTTCGCCGGCTGCGGCGAGACGACGACCGGCGAGACGGGCTACGTGCTGCGCACCAAGGATTACGGCCAACGCTGGGAGGTTCTGACGCTTCCCAGTCAGCCGAACGGCACGATGTGGGGCCTGGCGACGCATCCCGCCGACGCCAACCGGATCGTCGCGTTCAGCCTGTTCGGCGAAGTCTACGTCACCGAGAATGCTGGCGGATCGTGGCGCAAGATCGGCCGCGAATTCGGCGAAATCAGGACTGCGGCCTGGGTGCCGAACTAGCAGCTACGCGGCGTTGACCCGCTCGGCATATCTCTTCGGCAGCATCGCATGGATGCCCTTGTTGCCGTCGACCAGCTGGGTCACCCGCATGTCGACCGCGAGGCTGGAAAACATATAGGCGTCCGCCGCCTCGAGCCCCACGCGCTCGCCGATCAGCTTGATCATCTCGCGCAGCGCGTCCTTTGCCGCGTCGTCAAGGTCTTCGTTGAAGGCCATGGTGATGTGGTGCGTCGGCGTCTCGGCGCGCGGCAGCGCGAATTTGACGTCCTTGCGAACGGTGAGCCGAAACGTGCCTGAAAGCGCGGTTTCGAGCGCGGTGACGCAGACCTCGCCATCGCCCTGGACGCCGTGCCCGTCGCCGCAGGAGAAATTGGCGCCGGGGACAAAGACCGGCAGGTATAGCGTCGTGCCCTGGGTCAGCTCCTTCAAATCCATGTTGCCGCCGAACTCGCGCGGGATGATCGAGGTGCACAGCCCATAGACCGGCGGCGGCGCGACGCCCATCACCCCGAAGAACGGGCCGAGGTCGATCTCCTGCCCCCAAGGCAGAATGCAGACGCCGCGCTGGCGGTCGATGCGGCTGTGCATCAATTTGCGGATCGGGAAATCCTCGGGAAGCGTCCCGGCATGCGGGCGAATGCGCGTGTAGCCCCAATTCTGGCGCGGCGAGATGCTGAGGATATCGACCTGCAGCACGTCGCCTGGTTCGGCGCCGGCGACCGCGACCGGCCCGGTAAGAATGTGCGCGCCGGTGCCCTTGTCGAGCCCGGCATGGATCGCGAGATGATCGTCGAGGATTTCCCAATTGTCGCCCTTGGGCAGGATATCCGGCCCGCCGGAGACGCAATCGACCTGTACCGTATCGCCCGATTGCACTGTAACGACCGGCTTCAGCGCGGCATCGAAAAAACCCCAATGGCAATGTTCCGGCCGGCATGACACGACATGATGCTGCGACATCGGGGGCTCCTATCGTTGCGACGCCTTTTATACGAGCAAATCCTATGCCCTGGCGCTTTCCGGAACCAGCACCACCGAAATCGTAAATTCCGATTCGTTCTGCTTCCTTGGCTCCCAGAAACGCTGATCGGCCAGCACCGGGCACGCATCGCAATACCCGAATCAGCGCCGCTCTCGGCGAGCGTCCGACACAGCATGGCGTTTCTCGGCGGCGTGAATGCTGGCGATCAACAAGCTCTTGGCAAGGCGCGCGGAATTGCCAAGCTTGCGGGGCGATGACCCGAACCGCCGACGAGGAGCGCCAGCGGCGCCTAATCCGCGATTATTTTGGCGACGACGCGCGCATCCGCCTGCTGCGCCCGGCGCCGACTTTTGGCGCCTCGCTGTTCGTCATCGATTTCGACCGCGGCACGCGACACTACCGCACGCTCGGCTCGTTCGGCGTCGCGTTCGAGAAGACGCTCGCCAACTGGTTCGGGAGCGCCTTGCAAGTCACCGAGCAGTCGAGCATGGACCTGCTCTACCCAGCGCAGCTGGTGTTTCATTACGAGCGGTTGATGTCGTTGGCGTTCGCGCTGGTCGATCGGCCAAAGAGCGCACTGCTGCTCGGGGTCGGCGGGGCCGCGATGTGGCGCTTTCTGCGTGCCTATATCCCGGAATGCGAGCCGATGCTCGTCGACTGCGACGAGGTCGTCGTGTCGATCGCCAAGCGCTGGTTCTATCTCAATCAGCCGATCGTGCTCGACACGGCGGAGGGTTTCCTCGCCGGGTCGGCGCAGAAATTCGATGTGGTCCTGGTTGATCTCTACAATTCAGGCGGACCGGCGGAGTTCAATACCGGGTTCTGGGCTCAGTGCTTCGACGCGCTCGCGCCGGGCGGGTGCCTCGCGACGAATTGGGCCGATTTCGCCAGCAACCGCGCGGTAAAGCCGATGGCCGAAAGCCAGGCTGAGCTGGCGCGCAGCCAGGGGCTGGACTGCTTCTACGTCACAAGGCGCGGGTTTCGCGACAATCTGATCCAGTACGTGCCGACCGGCCCCGGCCGCCAACTGCAGACGCTGACCGAGGCGCACCATCGGTTCGCCAAGGAGCGGCATCTGCCGAATGGCGGACGCGGCATCCTTGAGCATTGCGTGGTGACGCCGGATTTCCCGATCGAGTTCGATTAGGCGGCCCACCCCGGCAAAGGCGGAGATGGTGCCCTTTTTTACTCCACCAGCGCGGGTTCTTGCGGCTCGACGTCGGGCGCTTCGGGGGGCTTCTCCGGCGCCGGACGTTCGAGGAAGGTGAAGGCGAGCTTGTCTTCGTCCTCGTCCTTGCGAACGCGGACGATGCCGCCTTTTGCCAGGTGGCCGAACAGCAGCTCCTCGGCGAGCGGCTTCTTGATGTGCTCCTGGATGATGCGCGCCAGCGGACGCGCACCGAAGAGCGGATCGTAGCCCTTTTCGGCAAGCCAGGCGCGGGCGCTCGCGTCCAGCTCGATCGTGACGTTGCGGTCGGCGAGCTGCTCTTCCAATTGCAGGATGAACTTGCCGACGACGCGGCCGATCGTCTCCGGGGCAAGCGGCGCGAAGGAGATGATCGCGTCGAGCCGGTTGCGGAATTCCGGCGTGAACATCCGGGTGATCGCTTCCTCGTCGTGACCGGTGCGGATGCCGCTGCCAAAGCCGATCGCTTGCTTGGCGAGCTCGGCAGCGCCCGCATTGGTGGTCATGATCAGGATCACGTTGCGGAAATCGACGATCTTGCCGTTGTGATCGGTGAGCTTCCCGTAATCCATGACCTGCAACAGGATGTTGAAGAGGTCGGGATGCGCCTTCTCGATTTCGTCGAGCAGCAGCACGCTATGCGGATGCTGGTCGATCGCGTCGGTGAGGAGACCGCCCTGGTCGAAGCCCACATAGCCCGGCGGCGCGCCGATGAGGCGTGAGACCGTGTGCCGCTCCATGTATTCCGACATGTCAAAGCGGGTGATTTCGATGCCGAGCGTGCGGGCGAGCTGGCGGGCGACCTCAGTCTTGCCGACACCCGTCGGCCCGGAGAAGAGGTAGGAGCCGATTGGCTTCTCGGGATCGCGCAGGCCCGCGCGGGCAAGCTTGATCGCCGATACCAGCGCCTCGATCGCCGGGTCCTGGCCGAACACCATCGTTTCGAGGTCGCGAGTGAGGTTCTTCAACACCTCGCGGTCGTCGCGCGACACGCTCTTTGGCGGGATGCGCGCCATCGTCGCGATGCAGGCCTCGACCTCCTTGGCGGTGATCGTCTTGCGGCGCTTCGATTCGGGCAGCAGCATCTGCGCCGCTCCCGATTCGTCGATGACGTCGATCGCCTTATCGGGGAGCTTGCGGTCGCCGATATAACGGTGCGACAGCTCGACCGCTGCGCGGATTGCGTCGGTCGTGTAGCGCACCTTGTGGTGGCGTTCGTAATAGGGTTTCAGACCACGCAATATCTTGATCGAATCCTCGATCGTCGGCTCGTTGACGTCGATCTTTTGGAAACGGCGGACGAGCGCGCGGTCCTTCTCGAAATAGTTTCGATATTCCTTGTAGGTCGTCGAGCCGATGCAGCGGATGACGCCGCCGGCGAGCGCCGGCTTCAGCAGGTTCGAGGCGTCCATCGCGCCACCCGAGGTGGCGCCCGCGCCGATCACGGTGTGGATTTCGTCAATAAAAAGGATCGCGCCGGCGGTCTGCTCCAGCTCGGCGAGCACCGCCTTGAGCCGCTCCTCGAAATCGCCGCGATAGCGCGTGCCAGCGAGCAGCGCGCCCATGTCGAGGGCGAAGATCGTCGCGTTGAGCAGCACCTCAGGCACTTCGCGGCCAACGATACGGCGGGCGAGGCCCTCGGCGATCGCGGTCTTGCCGACGCCAGGGTCGCCGACATAAAGCGGGTTGTTTTTGGAGCGGCGGCAAAGGATCTGGATCGTCCGGTCGACCTCGGCCTCGCGGCCAATCAGCGGGTCGATCTTGCCGGTCTTGGCTTTCTTGTTGAGGTTGACGCAATAGGCGTCGAGCGCATCGTGACCACGCTTCTGGCCGTTCTTTTCGCCGCGCTCGCCCTCTTCCTCGGTACCCTGGACGCGGCGGGTCTCGGTGCGGCCCGGCGCCTTGGCAATGCCGTGCGAGATATAATTGACCGCGTCAAAGCGCGTCATGTCCTGCTCTTGCAGAAAATAAACCGCGTGGCTCTCGCGCTCGGCGAACATCGCGACCAGCACATTGGCGCCGGTCACCTCTTCGCGGCCCGAGGATTGGACATGGATGGCAGCGCGCTGCAAGACGCGCTG
>DATMLO010000083.1:0-3099 GCA_035570495.1 Allostellaceae bacterium
CTCCGGCTGCCGGTCGCGGGAGCAAGGAAGTAGTAGCGTCTTCCTTAGGCGGCTGTCCGGCCTCTTGTCCGGATGCCCACCGACCGACACACGGCCACAGGCACGTGCGAAATTGGGCAAGAGCGGAAATAATCCATTCAGGCGGGTGGCGCAACCCTTTTTGTTTTAACGAGAGGTAAAAGTTGCGAGCGGCGGTGGAGAGCGCGACGGATCGAGCGCGTCACTCGACGCTGAACGGCTCGACGTGGCGCGCGGCGCGGACGAACTGCACCATGACCGCGATACCGCACAGCACGAAGATGCCGTCGAGCACGCGCGCGCCGAGCGAGCCGAGCGAGAACAGGCTCGCGATCGCCCAGCTGCCGGCAAAGGCGGCGCCGAATACTTCGGCGCTGATCAGGATCGCCGCGCTGACCACGGTCAGCACGTTGAGCCACAGGATGCGCCGGGGGCGCTGTGGTGCGGTTTGGTCCATGGGCCGGCAGTTACTCCGAAAGCGATGGCTGGATCAAGGCGGTGTTTCTTCACCTCTCCCCAGAGGGGAGAGGTCGAGCGAGCAAAGCGAGCGAGGGTGAGGGGGTTCGGACGACGGAGTTTTACCTGTGAGTCCGAACCCCCTCACCCCACCCTCTCCCCTCTGGGGAGAGGGAGTTAGGCGGCGTCGCGCGCGGCCTTTTGTGACAGCAGGCCGGCCTCGACCAAAGCTGAGCGGATGCGGTCGATCTCGGCGCGGCCGAGTTTTACCAGCGGCGGCCGCACTACGGCACGCGGCAGCCGGCCGAGCAGCACCAGCGCCTCTTTCATGCGGTTGTGCATGTCGACCCAGGGGTCGGCATAGAAGACGCGGGCCAGCGGATAGATGCGGTCGTTGAGCCGCCGCGCCTCGGCGAGGTCGTCGTCCTGGATCGCCTTGAACAGGGCGGATTGCAGGTCGGGGATGACGCTGCCGGAGCCGGAGAGCAGCCCGTTGCAGCCGAGCACCAGCGAGCTCAACAGCCAGGCGCTGTGGGTGGTCAGCACGTTGACCGGCCGCGGCAGGCTTTGCAGCTCGCGGATATGCATCTCGTGCTGCGGCACGTTGCCGGACCAGTCCTTGATGGCGCGCAGCGTCGGCACCGCCTCGACCATCTTCAACAGCGTGTCGCGCGGATAGCCCTGGCCGGTCGCCAGCGGATACTGGAAGGCGATGATCGGCAGGCTCGAGGCGTCGGCGATACGCTTGAAGTGCTCGACCGCCATGGCCGGCGACTGCTGCAAGGTGAACGGCGCCGGCGGGAAGACCAGGAGCGCGGACGCGCCGCCCTCCTCCGCCATGCGGGCGATGCGCGCGGCTTCGAGGCTGCCGTCGGCCCAGATGCCGTTGACGATCGGCAGCCGGTCGCCGATCTCGTCCTGGGTGATGGCCAGCACGCGGCGTTGCTCCTCGAAGCTGCAAGACGCGACCTCGGTCGAGTGGGCGTTGATGGTGATCGCCGAAATGCCGTCGGTCGCCGCGACATCGCGCAGGTGCTTGCGAAAACCCTTCTCGTCGATGGCGAGATCGTCGGTGAACGGCAGCAGCACCGCCGGAATGACGCCATGGGGGAGGTATTGGGCGTGACGGGGCATTTTCAGGCACTCCTCGACGGCTTTGGTCCTACGCTTGCGATGACATATATCATGGCCGCGTAGCCATTTCATAAGGGTCCCCCATGACCAGCCCTACCCTCCCGGCCGCCCCCGACGCGCCCGGCAATCCGCTGCTGGCGGATTGGACCACCCCCGACGAGGCCCCGCCGTTCGACCGCATCAAGCCCGAGCATTTCCGGGAGGCCTATGCCCGCGCGCTCGCCGACCACGAGGCCGAGATCGCGGCCATTACGGCCGATCCGGCGCCGCCGAGCTTCGACAATACGATCGCGACGCTGGAGCTCGCCGGGCGGTCGCTGGCCCGGGTCGGCGACGTCTTCCATCTCCTGACCGGCGCCCATTCCAACGACGCGCTGCTCGAGATCGAGCGCGAGATGTCGCCACAGATGGCGCGGCATTGGAACAAGATCAACACCAACGCGGCGTTGTTCGGCAGGGTCGATACGCTGATGCGCGGCATCGACACGCTCGGCCTCGATGCCGAACAGCAGCGCGTGCTCGAGCGCTACCACACCGGTTTCCGCCGCGCCGGCGCCGGCCTCGACGATCCGGCGAAGAAACGGCTTTCCGAAATCACCGAGCGTCTTGCCACCTTGGGCACCACGTTCAGCCAGAACGTGCTCGCCGACGAGCAGGCGTACACCCTCTCTGTCACGGGTGAAGCCGAGCTTGCCGGCCTGCCCGACTTCATGCGCGAGGCGATGAAATCCGAAGCGCAGGAGCGCAAGCTCGGCGGCCACGTGGTCACGCTGTCGCGCTCCAGCGTCGAGCCGTTCCTGCAATTCTCACAGCGCCGCGACCTGCGCGAAAAAATATTTCGCGCCTTCGCCATGCGCGGCGACAATGGCGGGGCGACCGACAACAAGGCGATCATCGCCGAGATGGTGCGGCTGCGCGCCGAGCGCGCCCAGCTGCTCGGATTTTCCGATTTCGCCCATTACCGGCTCGACGACGCCATGGCCAAGACGCCGGCCGCGGTGCGCAAGCTGCTCGTCACGGTATGGGCGCGGGCGCGGCAAAAAGCGCTGGCCGACCGCGACGCCATGCAGGAATTGGTGCGGGAGGACGGCGGCAACTTCAAGCTCGCCGCCTGGGACTGGCGCTATTACGCCGAGAAGCTCCGCCAGCGGCTGTGCGATTTCGACGAGATGACCATCAAGCCGTATCTCAACCTCGATCGCATGATCGAGGCGGTGTTCTACACGGCGCAGCGGCTGTTCGGCCTGACGTTTTCGCCGCGCCCGGACGTGCCGGTGTGGCATCCCGACGTGCGGGTATGGCAGGTGCGCGACCGCGACGGCAAAGAGGTCGGGCTGTTTTTCGGCGACTATTTCGCGCGGCCGTCGAAGCGCAGCGGCGCCTGGATGACCTCGCTGCGCGATCAGGAGAAGCTCTCGGGCGACATCCGCCCGCAGATCATCAATGTCTGCAATTTCGTCAAAGCGCCGGACGGCGAGCCGACGCTCTTGA
>DATMLO010000084.1:0-3114 GCA_035570495.1 Allostellaceae bacterium
GATAGTCCGGCTGGATCGATTTCTTGACGCTGACCGCCGGTTGCGGCCGGCTCGCCGGCGCGGCGGCGGGGACGCTGCCAATATTGGCGAGGGACTGGTAGACCTGGTTGATCAACTGACCAAGATCGCCGACCGCCACGGTGTTATTGGAAACATGCGCCGCCACGATCTCCGTTGTTAGAGCCAACAAATCGCCTGACTGATCCGTATCGTCCATGTCTGCCTTCCTACCATCGACCGCGCCGGAGCATAAGTAATGGCCTAAAACTGTGCAATCGGCTTATTTGCGGAATCTTGTGCGACTTGGCGGAAGATTCAATTCCTGTGCAGAACAGCGACGGAAATCTGCCAGTAACGCCATGTCAAGTCGCGCGCGCCTGACGCGGTAGCACCAGCCGCAAGACCAGCGCGTCGGTCCGGCCGTTGGGGCGTTTGTAATAGCGGGCGCGACGGCCGACCGCGGTGAAGCCGGCGGCGGCGTAAAGATCGTTGGCGGCATCGTTGTCGACGGCGACTTCCAGCACGATCGACGGCAGATCGCGCTGCGCTGCCTCGGCCATCGCGCTCTGTAGCAAGTCCCGCGCGATGCCGCGGCGACGCCAGTGCGGTGCGACCCCGAGCGACAGCACCTCGCATTCGTTGCCGAGGTCGCGCACCAGGATAAACCCGGCCGGCTCGTCGTCCTCAAAGGCAAGCCAGCCAAAGCCGCCGGACAGCGCCATGACCCGGCGCAATGCGCTGGCCGTCCAGGGATCATCCGGGAAGCATGCGCAATGCAGGATCGCCAGCACCTCGAGGGCGGTCTCCGGGATCGGCTCGATGCGCCGGCTCACGGCGTTTTCCATTGGCCGAGCCGAGCCTTCGGGAAGCTCACATCGGGCGCACGCAGATAGAGCGGGCGAGTGGCCGGGTCGGCGCGCTCCGGCCAGCGGTGCAACGCGGCCAGCACGCCGAGCGCGTCCGGCGCTGTGTCCGGCACCAGTCGAAGCCTCGGCTGATGACCTAATGCAGCCATCGCTGCCTCAGCCGCGTCGCCGGCGATCGCAACCTCATCGCCGCCAAGCCAGGCGACAAGTCCCTCCGGCCCGACCGCGGCGGGATCGCCAACCGGCTCATGCCGCGCATCAAACATCTGCACGTATAAATCCGTCCGGCGGCTGTCGAGCGCCACGAGCAGCGGCATGTCGCCCGGATCAATCGGCCCAGCCACCGCCGCAAAGCTGCTGACCCCGGCGATCCGCGCGCCCGTCGCCAGCGCGAGCCCGTGCGCCGCGGCGAGCCCGGCGCGGATACCGGTAAAACCGCCCGGCCCGACCGTCACCGCGATCGTGCCGATGTCCCTTGGAACGAGGCCGGCGGCCGCCATGACGCAGTCGATCATCGGCAGCAGCGCCTCGGCATGGCCGTGCCGCATCTCGCGCCGCTCATGCGCCAGCACGGCGTCGCCGCGCCCAACCGCGATCGAGCAGGCCGAGCCAGCCGTGTCGAACGCCAGGACGACCGGCGCTCGCGTTTCGGACATCAGTGAGAGGAGGGCGTCGCCCTAGGCCACCCTAAATGGCGCGCACCTCGACGACTTCCGGAATGTAGTGGCGCAGCATGTTCTCGATGCCGGCCTTCAAGGTCGCGGTCGAGCTCGGGCAGCCCGAGCACGAACCCTGCATGTGGAGGTAGACGATGCCATCCTCGAAATCCTCGAAGATGATGTCGCCACCGTCCTGCGCGACCGCAGGGCGCACCCGGGTCTCGAGCAGCTCCTTGATCGCCGCGACGACCTCGTTGTCCTCGCCCTCGGCCGCCGGCGTCTCCGCCGCGCCGGTCACCACCGGCAGCCCGGCGGTAAAATGATCCATGATCGCCGCCAGCACCGCCGGCTTCAGCTGAAACCAATCGCTGTCGCCCGACTTCGTCACGGTGATGAAATCGCCGCCGAGAAACACGCCGCCGACCTCGGGCAGCCCGAACAGCCGCTCGGCAAGCGGCGAGCGCGAAGCCGCCGCCGCCACATCGGTGAAGTTCGCGGTGCCGGCCTCCATCACCGTGCATCCCGGCAGGAATTTCAGCGTGGCCGGGTTGGGTGTCTGCTCGGTCTGGATAAACATGCGAACGGCTCCATGAACAAAGGCGGCGGCAGGATGCCTATAGGATGGGGATATTCGCCGGAAAATCCAAGCGGCGCACTCAACTATTCTAAGGTCGCATATCCTTAAGGCCGCAGCAGGCCGGTGATGTCCTGCACTTCCCGCAGGATCGGCGTCGCGATCGCTGATGCGCGCTCAGCGCCCTTATGGAGAATGGCGTCGATGTGGCTGGGTTCGGCCATCAGGCGGCGCATCTCGCCGCCGATCTTGCCGAGCACCTCGACCGCGACCGCTGACAGCTCCTCCTTGAAGGCCGAGAAATTCTTGCCGGCAAACCGCGCCAGCGCCTGCTCGCGGTTGAGGTCGGCGAGCGCGGCGTAAATGCCGACGAGGTTGTCGGCTTCGGGCCGCGCCTCAAGCGCCGCGATGGTGTCGGGTAGCGGCTCGGGGTCTGTCTTCGCACGCCGCACCTTCAAGGCGATCGTGTCGGCGTCATCGGTCATGTTGAGGCGCGAGTAATCCGACGGGTCGGATTTCGACATCTTGCTCTTGCCGTCGCGCAGGCTCATCACGCGCGTCGCCTCGCCGAAGATCTGCGGCTCGGGCAGCGGGAAGAAATCGCGCTCATAGCGCCGATTGAAAGCGCCGGCGATGTCGCGTGCCAGCTCAACATGCTGTTTCTGGTCCTCGCCGACCGGTACGTGCGTCGCCTTGTAGCCGATAATGTCGGCGGCCATCAGCACGGGGTAGGCGTAAAGCCCGAGCCCCGCCATCTCGCGATTCTTGCCGGCCTTGTCCTTGAACTGCGTCATCCGGTTGAGCCAGCCGAGCGGCGTGATGCACGACAGCAGCCACGCCAGCTCGCTATGCGCGGTTACCATGCTCTGGTTGAAGATAATGCAGTTCTCGGGGTCGATACCGGCGGCGATATAGGCGGCGGTGACCTCGCGGGTTGCCTGGCTCAGTTCGGCCGGCTTGCCATAGCCCGCTTCCTGGGTGATGGCGTGCATGTCCACCACACAGAACAGGCAGG
>DATMLO010000085.1:0-17297 GCA_035570495.1 Allostellaceae bacterium
CAATGCCGCCATCACACTCATGCATTCGAGAAACGGCGTCGGGCTGACGAGCCGGTCGGTCTGCCACAGCGAGTCGACACCGCCCGCCTCCAGCATGTCGACCCAGCGCCAATAGGCCTGCGCCCCGGAAAACGGGAACTCCATGATCCCCATGCCGACCGAGACCCGCTTCGCCATCGCGCTTCTCCCAAATTGCCGCGGCCACTATGGCGCGCCGGCAGCGAAACGCAAAGCAGCGGCGGATTACTCGCGCTCGCAGGTGGCGATCAGCATGCCCTTGGCGATGGCGAAAGCGTGGAGCGCATCCACCAGCTCGGTGCGGCCCGGCGCGACGGTTTCGAACAACGGCTGGGCCGACAGCGCGAAGACCTGGAACGCGTAGCTGTGCGGGCCGTGACCCGGTGGTGGATCGGGCGGCAGATAGCCGAGCCGCAGCAGCGAGTTGACGCCCATCGGCGGCGACAGGCCCGGTGTTTGCGCGGCCGGCATCGCGCCCTCTTCGAGGCTGCCGTCGACAGCGTCCAGGTTCCAGACGATCGCATGGACCAGCGGGTTCGGGGTCGGGCTGTCGGCGTCCTCGGCGATCAGCATGATCGCCTTCGCCGCCTCCGGCATGCCGCTCCATTCGAGCGGCGGCGACAACCCCTCGCCATCCTCGGTGAAGCGCTGCGGCAGCTCTTCGCCATCGGCAAAGGCCGGGCTGGTGACGGTGATGTCCTCCGGCACCTCGGCGAGCGCCTCGTCGTGGTACACGAGCTTTTCCGACCCGGCGCGGATCCCGCTCAGCGCGCGGCCGAGCCCAGCCGGTAGATTTTCCAACATGACATCCACCCTCAGCGTGTGTTGCTGGGCGAACGCCAGGGATCGCCGGACGATCCGCGCTTGATCGTCCGGCGCGCCTGTGGCCCGATCTCGGTAACGACAGGAGGGAGCGATGCGCGTCTTCACCACCGTGCCGCAGCACAATCTCCGTGAGGTGCCAGCGGCGGCGCGCGCCGCCGAGGCCGAGGGCCATGACGGCATCGTCACGATGGAAAACCAGCACGAGCCGTTTCTCGCGCTCGCGGTGGCCGGTGCGGCGACCGAGACGATCGAGCTGCACACGTCGGTGGCGATCGCTTTCGCGCGCACGCCGATGGCGGTCGCCGAGGTCGGCTGGGACCTTGCCGGCTCGACCGGCGGGCGGTTTGTCGTCGGGCTCGGCTCGCAGGTGCGGGCGCATAACGAACGGCGCTTCTCGGTCACCTGGACGCCGCCCGCGCCGCGCATGCGCGAATACGTTCAGGTGTTGCGCGCGATCTGGCGCTGCTGGGCGACCGGCGAAAAGCCGTCATACGAGGGCCAGCACTACCGCTTCACGTTGATGACGCCGAATTTCACCCCGCCGAAGATTTCGTGCCCGCCGCCGGCGATCACCATCGCCGCGGTGGGCCCGGCGATGCTGAAGGTCGCCGCCGAGGAATGCGACGGGGTCAAGCTGCACGGCTTCTGCACGCGTAAATATCTGACCGACGAGATCATGCCGCGCATCGAGGCTGGGCTTACCAAAGCCGGGCGCACCCGTGCGCAATACGAGATCGCCGGCGGCGGGTTTCTCGCCACGGGGCCCGACGACACCGCGGTCGCCGAGCGCTTCGAATGGGTGCGCCAGCGGGTCGCGTTTTATGGCTCGACCCCGGCCTACTACCCGGTGCTGGCGGTGCACGGGCTGGAGGATCTGGGCCTTAAATTGAACGCGATGGTGCGCCAGGGGAAATGGAGTGAGATGGCGAAGGAGGTGCCCGACGATGTCGCGCATCTCTTTGCCGCGGTTGGCCGCCACGATCAGATCGTCGGCGCGATCTCCGAGCGGTTTGGCGGGCTCGCCGACGCGCTGACCCTGCGCACCGATGGTGTCGGCGGCATGCCGGCCGATCTGGTGCAGGATATCCGCCGCATCCCGCACCACTACGCCGGGCTGCCGCGATAGAGGCGGGCTTCTATGGCTTAGGGGGCGAAGCGTCGCGCGCTCCGACATCGGCGCGTGCTTGCTTCAAGGCATCCTGGAGGAGTGCCATGTCGCCAGCGCTGAAGGCGTTTTGGACCTGCTTCAGCGTCGTCAGCTGCTCGGCCGCGTTGAGCGCCGTGAGCGCCCCGTCGAGATCGCCCTGCTGGTACCGCGAGACGCCGAGCTGGTAATCCGAGTAGAGCAGCCGGAGCTTGAATGACGTGTTTTGCGGATACCGGTCGCACAGCTCTTGGCGAAGCTCCCAACTCGCGGCGAAATGCCCGGCCGCATCGGCCGCCTTGCCCTGCGTCAGCTGCATGAGACCAAGGTCGTAATGGGCGACCGCCAGGTTGTTCGGCCAATCCGCGGTTTTCGGATCGTCGGCGACCAGCGTCTGCAAGACCTCGATAGCCGCCTCGAATGCGGTCTGCCCGCCGTCGAAATCCTTTTGCAGGACGAGCAGTTCACCAAGGCCGACATCGTCGATCGCCAAGTCGTCGCGCAGCTTCTCGTCATGCGGGTCGGCAGCATGCAGCTTGTCGAATTGCTGCTGCGAGGAGCGGTATTCGTCAATGGCGCCGGGGATATCGCCTTTCATCCGCAGCGCATTCGCCACATCGCGCCGGTTCACTCCGATATTGCGGTCCTCGAACGGCGCCTTGAGACCATGCTTGACGAGGTCCTCGCGTATCTGCAGCGCCTCGCGGAAGGCGGCAAGCGAATCGTCATAACGCCCCTGGTTGTTGGCCAGGTACCCCTCCTGCCCCTTAGCCCGCGCCAGTCCCTGTCGTGCCTTGACGAGGTTTTGCGCCGCCGCTTCGCGTTGCCGCTCGGCGAAGATGCCAAAGCCGATCGCCGCCAAGCCGAGCACCGCCACGGTCGCGGCGAAGATCTGGGTGCGGCGCAGCTGACGCCGGCTCAACATCCGCTCGCGGGCCACCGAAGCCTCGATAAACGCCGCAATGCCGGTGTCGAGATCGCCGCGCCGCGTCGTCAGCAGCTCGGCTCCCTCCGCCAAGCGCTTGCCGCGTGGCAGCAGCAGATCGACCGACCGCCCCTCGCTCTCCCACAGGTCGCGGTCCTGCTGCAGGCGCGTGCGGACGCGCAGGAATTCGCGGTCGGCCGCGATCAGGTCGCGCAAGCGTGGCCAATGGCGGATCAGCGCCTCGTGCGCCAGACGCAGCACCGGCCCGGCCGGCGTACCGGTGCTGACGATCAGTCGCGCCGCGACAAGGCTTTCGATGACGTGCTCGCGTTCCGGCGTGGTCGCGGCATCGACCCGCAACGCCGGGCGCACGCTTGCCTCGTCCTGGTCTTCGCGCAACGTGACCAGCTCACGCAGCACCGCCTCGACCGCGTCACCGGGCAGCGCGGCGCACACTTCCTCGGCGCGCTCGGCGATGGCCCCTTCGAGCCCGCCGAACGCGCGATAGGTGACGACGGTAAGCGTATCCGAACGGCTGTCGGCAATGTCGCGGCGATAAAGCTCGTCGAGCGCGAACGACAGCAGCGGCAACGCCGCGGGGTCCTGCGCCGCCGCCTCGGCGATGATCGCGTCGAGGCCGAGCCCGCTCGCCTCGTCGATCGCGTAGCGCAGACCGGCCGCGGCGGCGGGGCGCCGCACGATCTCGCCGATTTCCGCTGGGCGCGGTGGTGCCAGGCTGTATTGCCGCCCGGTCGCCAGCTCGCGCAGCCCCGGTGCGTCGTCGATGCGGTGGTAGAAATCGCTGCGCATGGTGAGGATCAGCCAGACCTGCCCGCTGCTGGCGAGCGCAGTGAGCAGCGCGACAAAACCGGCGCGCTCGCCGGTGTCGGTGAACGTGAACAACTCCTCGAGCTGATCGACCAGCAGCACCAGCCGCGGCGCGCCGGAAGCCGCGGATTGGTTGACATTCTGCGCCGCGCGCAGCCCGACCCCGACCGGCATGGCGCCTTGGGCCGGCGCGGTGCGCCATTGCTGCGCCAGCGCGGCAATGTCGATGCCAGTGTCGGGCAGCTCCGGCAGGCCTTGCTGGATCATCGCGCGCGCCAGCCGGTCGAATACGTCGCCGACCGCGCCGCCTGGCCGGAACAGCGCGCTGCGCCACAGCGAGACGCCGGTGACGACCCCGGGCACGGTCAGGGTCGGGATGACACCAGCGCGGATCAGCGACGACTTACCGCTGCCGCTCGCGCCCAGCACGACGAGGGCCGCCATCCCCGCCTCGGCCTGGCTGGCGAGAGCCTCAATGACTTCTTTTTCCGCCTGCTCGCGGCCGAAAAAGACGGCGGCGTGTTCCGCCTGGTAGGCCTCGAGCCCGCGAAAGGGCGAGCCGCCGGTCCAGGTGATCTCGCTCGCATCGCCGCGCACCGCCGCCGAGGGCAGACGTTGGCGCAGCAGCTGGCGTAGATGCTGTTCGAGCGCCGCCTCGAGCCCGTCGAGGTCGCGGAACGTGTTGAACGCCGCGGTGAAGCGGCCCTCGTCGCTGACAAAATGGCGGCTCCAGAAGCCCTGCAGCGCCCGCCATTGCTGGCGTGCGTTCTCGAGCTGGTCCTCGTGCTCGAAATCGGCTCGGCCCGGCGTCTCCTTGCGGTAGACCAGCAAATCGGGAACCCCGGCTGAGCGGCGATGCGCCAGCGCGTCCTCGAACTCCCACTCGGTGCCAGTGACCGGACGCCGCCCATCGATACCCTGATAGGGATCGGGCAGCGGCGTCCCCAACCGCGACCACAGGATGAGCACGACGATATCGGCGTCCGACGGGCGGACGATCGCATCCTGGAAACTGCCGGATGCCAGCATCGGCTCGTATTCCCAGAGCACGGCGCTGACATCGAAAAACCGCGCGAACTCGTGCGCCAGCCGGTTGATCACGATCGCGGTGCGGCGGCGTTCCTCGACGACGTCACCCGGCGATGAGATGAAAATACGGATACGGTCTGCCATCGACCGAAGCTGCCCCGCTATCGTTCCATGGTTAACAGGCCCGCGTGTGATAGCGCAGAACACGCGCGGCGGTCACCGGATTTGAGGCTGCCGCGCGGGCCTGGCTCGTGGGCTTAGCTCATGGGGGCGAAACCTGTATGCTGCGCGGCATCGCTTTTCGCGCTTTCTAAGGCTCAAGGCCGATGACCTACCCCACGCATTTGATCCCCACCACCGTCGTCGGTTCCTATCCGCAGCCCGATTGGCTGATCGACCGGGCCGCCTTGGAAAAGCACGGCGTGCCGCGCGTCCATGCGCACGAGATCTGGCGCGTCCCGCCCGAGCGGCTCAAGGAAGCGCAAGACGACGCGACAGTGCTCGCCATCAACGAGATGGAGCGCATCGGCATCGATATCGTTTCCGACGGCGAGATGCGGCGCGAAAGCTATTCGAACTATTTCTCGCTGGCGCTCGATGGCATCGATGCCGAGCAGGTCGGCTCCGTGGTCGGGGCCAACCGGCGAGCGACGCC
Source organism: Allostellaceae bacterium (assembly GCA_035570495.1). Lineage (GTDB taxonomy): Bacteria > Pseudomonadota > Alphaproteobacteria > ATCC43930 > CGMCC-115725 > DATARH01. The sequence goes on from DATMLO010000085.1 coordinate 5,425, forward strand.
GGTCGCCCGTGTGGTGAGCAAGATCCGCCGCAAGGGCAAGGTCGAGGTCGACGACGCGGCATTCCTCGTGCGCCACGCGACCCGCGCCACCAAGATCACGCTGCCGGGCCCGTTCACGATGTCGCAGCAGGTGCAGAACGAGTTCTACAAGGACGAGGCCGAGCTCGCGATGGATTACGCCGACGCGGTCAATGCCGAGCTCAAGGAGCTGAAGGCGACCGGTGTCGATGTCGTGCAACTCGACGAGCCGTGGGTGCGCGCCGCGCCCGACAAGGCCGCGCAGTATGGTGTCGCGGCGATTAATCGCGCGCTGCAGGGCATCGAGGGACCGACCGTCGTGCATATCTGTCTCGGCTACGGGCATCTCGTGCACAACAAGCCGAGCGGCTACGCGTTTCTGCCGCAACTCGCCGACTCGCTGGCGAGCCAGATATCGCTCGAAGCGGCACAGCCGCGGCTCGACCTCGGCGTTCTTCGAGAATTATCAAATAAATCGATCCTGCTCGGCGTGCTCAATCTCGGTTCGCCGGAGATCGAAACGGCAGACGCGGTCGCGGCAATGTTGCGCGCCGGGCTCGAGCACGTCGCCCCGGAACGGCTTATCGCCGCGCCCGATTGCGGCATGAAATACCTGCCGCGCGAACGCGCCGCGGGCAAGCTCAAGGCGATGGTCGAGGGTGCGGCGATCGTCCGCCGTGAGCTGACCGGATGACCCGCGCCGGCCTCGCCGCCGCGGTTCTCATCGCGCTCGCCGGACCCGGGCTTTTCGCCGGGCCGGCCCGGGCCGGCAATGTCGACATCCTCCTGGTGCTCGCCGCCGATGTCTCGCGCAGCATCGACGACGGCGAGTTCGAGCTGCAGCGCAAGGGCTATGCCGCCGCGCTTGCCGACCCGCGCGTGCTCAAGGCCATCGCCGAGGGGCCGCATCGCGCGATCGCGGTAACATTCATCGAATGGTCGGATACGCTCGACCAGCAGGTCGTCGTCGACTGGACGACGATCGGCAACGGCGAGGACGCGGCCGCGGTCGGCGCGGAAATCCTCAAGGCGCCGCGATCCTTCGCCAGCCGCACGTCGATCAGCGGCGCGATCTATTACGCGATGGGTCGGCTCTCCGCGACGAAGATCGCGACCGACAAGCGGATCATCGACATCTCGGGCGATGGAACAAACAATTCCGGGCCCGCTGTCGACGAGGCGCGCGACCAGGCCGTCGGTGCCGGCATTACGATCAACGGACTGGCGATCATCAACACCCAGGCCGGGCCCGGCTTCTTGATGCATACGCAGCCACCGGGCGGATTGCCGGAATACTTTAGGCAGAATGTGATCGGCGGCCCCGGCGCATTTTTGCTGCAGGTCGAGAATTTCGGGACGTTCGCCGAGGCCATGACCAGAAAGCTGGTGAGCGAGATCGCGACAGCGCCGGCGCCGACGCCGGGTCTCATCACGGCTTCGGCAGCATCGTCTCCAGCGCGTGCTGCACTTTCTCCACCGGAACGATGAAATCATTAAGGCCGGTGGCCCGTGCGGTGGTGACCGTACCGAAGACCTCCGCATAGGCGATTTGCCGTTGGCTGGCGATATCCCAATAGAACGGGTCGATGAAATCGGCGGGCGACAGCACCATCACCGCACAGGACGACGGGCAGAAGATGATGTTCGTCAGCGCCGCGCCCTTCACCCCAATCACCGCTTCGGCGCCAGCAAAGCGGGCCACCTGCTCGGCGAAGCTCATCGTCTCTGGCATAATGACCTCAAACCCGTAGCGCTGGCACAACGCCGCCAACTGGTCCTCGTTCTCGACGTTTCTAAAGGTCGACCCGCGGCGGGTGATAAACAGCCGCGAGCCCGTCGGCGACACGGCCGCGGCCGGCTGAAATCGCTGCCGCAGCATCTCCAGCCCAAGCGGCAGTTTGAACAGCGGCGGAACGTGCAGCGGCGTCACATAGAATAGCTGTTCGCACAGCAGCGCCTCATCGTCGCCGTGCAAGACCAGGGGTACGCCGGGCGCCAGCCGCTCGAAAATCGACGCGACGATCGCGCGCATCGCCGGCTGTTGGACGTCGCCGTGGATGATCCGGTAGCCGCGCGGCAACGGAAGCGACGGCAACAGCGCCAGGATCGTCGCGTTATCGACCAGCCAATGGCCGAAATTTTTGTACCACGGTCGCTTGAGCAATAGCGCCGGGCCTTCCACGCGCCGCGTCACGGGCTTCGCGAGACTGAGCCCGCCGTCTTTCATAACGAAGCCGTCGGGAACGAGCCCGTGGTTGACAAACTCCGCGACGCTTTCGTGGATCAGATGCGCGCCGGCAGTCAGTACCGCGCCCTGGCCGGCAATGACCGCAGCGTCGAGGCGCGCGACATATCGCGCCGGATAGTCATGCGACGCGTTGTCGAAGTAGCTGCGCAGCTGCTCTTGCAGCTCAGGTGCGACGGCGGCGAGATCAAGGAGCAGCGGAGCGCGCCGCTGGTATGAACCCGCCGGCGCAATCTCGGCGGCGATGCTGACGCGATCCGCCGAATGGTCGGCGTCGGCTAAGAGCGCGGAAAGCGGCTTGTCGGCGATCGGTCGATCCATCTGCAGCGCCCGTACCCAATGCTCGGGCCGCTAGCGCCACCCGGACCTGGCCTTATTCTATCCGATGATCGCGTGCCGCCACCCACCGCGACCGACCTGGGACGCCGAATGGGCATTTTCAACGAAAAATTACGCGCGCCTACACGCGCCGGAGGCAGAGCAATCGCAGGCTAACAGCAGGGAGATTCGCGACAGGCCAGCTTCAGGCCTCTATCTGTACAAACCCTGATAGGTCTTCGAGACGGGCGGCCTCGGCCTCGAGGTCTTCGGCGGTGCGGATGCGCGCGTCGCCGATCGCCGGGTTGCCGGTCCGCTCGGCATATTCCCGATACCACGACGCAAGCTCACGCAATCTTTCCGGCTGATGACCCAAGGTTTCCTCCGCCGCATTGGCTCGCGGCGAGGTTGGGCGAAACTGGTTAATTTGCCATGAAGCCGGACCTCCGGGTCAGGACAACCGGCCCCTCGCGTCGAAGGCGATCGAGACGCCCATGATCTTGTCGACGAATTTCCCGTCGGCGGCGAGTGGCACCATCAGGCTTTCGACGGTCGTAAACTCGGGGGCGCGGGTCCAGCGCGGCGCGCCGCGACGCCAAGTCGGCTGCCGCTGCTCGGCGACAAGGCGCAAGCGGTCGCGCGAGCGCGGGTCGCTGGCGCTCAGCGGGTGGACCTCGTCGAGCCATCGGCCGGTGACTTCCTGACCGAGCGAACGCACCACGGCGCTGCCGCACACGCGAAGGCGATAGCGCAGCGGGTCGCGGTGGATATCGAGCAGCCACAGCCGCGACAGCCAGGCGGCCATCTTTTCCGGCGCGATATGCTGCCGCCCCGGCAGGCCCCCCGGCGGCGCGGTGGACAGCCAGTAGTCGTAGCACTGCTGAACCAGCGGATGCCAAAAGCTACGATCGTCGGGGATGCGATGACCGGTCCATTCGCCGTAATCGGCGGCGGCCTCGGCCTTATCATCGATTACACTGTTAAATTGTAATTTAATCGCTTGATACGCCATGATGTTGAAATTCTGCGCCGCCAATTATTGGCAAATCCTTACCTAACGGGCGCCATGCTTGGCATTAATCACGATGCCGTGCACCCTGTCGCCGACAGGAGAATTCGCATGCCCAACGATGTCGCCATTACCGCCACCCACGAGGTCGAAATCCGCGATCTCGAATACCGCGGGAGCGACGATGGGCCGCTCCTCGCGCGGCTTTATAAACCCAAGGGAAGCGGCCCGTTTCCAGCGCTTATCGAGGTACATGGCGGAGCCTGGGCGTCGGGTGATCGGCTCAACAACGCGCCACTCGACGAAGCCCTCGCGAAGAGTGGGATCGTGGTGCTGGCGATCGACTTCCGGATGCCGCCAGAACATCGCTATCCGGCCTCGATCGCCGACATCCATTACGCGACGCGCTGGCTCAAGGCGCACGCGCAGGAGTTCGGCAGCCGCGCCGATCTGGAGGCGGGGCTCGGCACCTCAAGCGGCGCGCATCAATTGCTGCTTTCGGCGCTCAAGCCGAGCGACAAGCGATATGCCGCGCTGCCGCTCGCGGAGGCGCCAGGGGTCGATGCGAGCCTGCCCTATCTGGTGCTGTGCTGGCCGATCTCCGACCCGTTGGCGCGCTATCGGATGGTCAAGGAAAAAGACCGCACGCCGCTGATCCAGTCACACGACGCCTATTGGAATTCGGAAGCCGAGATGGCGGAGGGCAACCCGCAGCGCATCGTCGAGGCAGGCGAGGCGGCGAGCCTGCCACCGGCGATCCTGCTGCAGGGCACCGGCGACGACAACGTCACCCCCGATATGGCGGACAAGTTCACCGCCGCCTGGCGCGCCAAGGGCGGCACGATCGAGCTGCACAAATTCGACGGCCAGCCGCATACCTTTGTGATGCGCGACCCTACGTCCGACGCCTCACGCCTTGCCTGCGAGCTGGCGCGCGATTTCGTGAAGAAGCACGCTAAAATCTAGCGCGCCGGCATCCGGTTTGCCGCGGCCACACCGTCCTTCAAGACGAGCGCGATATTCTTCGCGTCGCCCAACACCGCGATATCGGCGAGCGGGTCGCCGTTGACGACGACAAGGTCGGCGAGCTTACCCTTCTCGACCGTGCCGAGCTCGGCTTCCTTGCCGCAGCATTCCGCCGCCCATGACGTGCCGGCCTGGATCGCCTGCATCGGCGTCAGCCCGGCATCGACCATGCAGCGCAGCTCGCCGGCATTGGCCGGGTGACCATGCCCGCCGGCGTCGGTGCCGGCGACGACTTTGACCCCCGCCGCCAGCGCCTTCTTGATCGCGACGACGTGGTGCTCGTAGAGGTGCTGCGCCCGCTCGCGGACATGCGGCTGTGGCGATTTGCGATGATATTCGTAGACCAGCAGCGTCGGCACGAAGACGATGCCGCGCTTGGCCATCAGCTCCAGATGGCGCGGGTCCTCGTCGAGATAGCAGCCGTGCTCAATCGAATCGACGCCGGCCTCGATCGCGATGTCGAGCCCGCGCCCGCCGAGCGCATGGCACATCACCCGGCGATCGAGCGCGTGCGCCTCGTCGACCAGCGCCTGCATCTCGTCGAGGTTGAAGGCGCTGTCACGCGGGCCGTGACCGGGGCGCGAGCTGGCGCCGCCGGTTGTCGCGCATTTGATGACGTCGGCGCCGGCGCGGACCATCTTGCGCACCATCGGCCGCACATCGGCGAGCGTCTCGGCGACGCCGCTCGGCAGCAGCGGATCGCCCGGCACGCAGCAACAATCACCCGATGGAGCCATGCGATCGCCGATGCCGCCGATCGGCGAGATGATCGAGATCGAGATGAGGAGACGCGGGCCGACGGTCAGCCCCTCGTCGATCGCCCGCTTAAACCCGGCATCGAGCCCGCCAGCATCGCGGATCAGCGTGTAGCCGGCTTCGAGCGTCTGGCGCAGCACCGCGGCGGTGCGCAGATGGCGCGTGCTTTCCGGCTCGTCGATCCCCCAGCGGTGCGCCAAATCATAGCGATGGTTCGCCATGTGATCGTGGCAATCGATGAGTCCGGGCAGCACCGTCATGCCGGCGCAGTTCACAATTTCGGCATCGGCCGCGAAATCGGACGCATTCGCCGTGGTTATCTCGTTGATTCTATTATCGCGAATGAAGATCGTCGCGTCGTTGACCGGAGCCGCGCCGGTTCCGTCAATCAGCCGCGCGTTTTTGAGGATTTTCATCGCCCGTCTCCGACCCCATCTGCGACCTAGGAGGATGGTGACATGAAATCATCTCTTTCGGTACGGCAAGCAATCGGCGCCGTCGCGCTGGCCTTAATGGTGCTTTCCGGCTTTGCCGCCCCCGCGGTTGCCGCGAACCCTGACCAGGCTCCCCCAGTCGCGCCCGGTCAGTCGCGGGTCTGGTTCGTGCGCCAGCTGCTTCCCGGGTCGATCATGACCCCGCCAACCGTCTATGTGAACGGCGCGCCGATCGCGCGCAGCGCCCAGGGCACGGTCTTCTACCGCGATTTCGCACCGGGCCGGTATGCGTTCACGGTGGAGAACTGCCTGTCGCAAACCAATACCGGGCAGACGATGACGCTGCAGCCCAACACGCAATACGCCATCAACGTGACCCAGGACGATAACGGCGCCTGGAGCTGCTTTCCGGAGCAGGTTTCGTACCTGCGGCAGCTGCAGCCGCAGCAGGTGCCGTATTACTTCACGCCGGTGACCTACATGGGCGCGATGTAGCGCGCGATTACAGCGACGGCCGGCGGCCGCGCCACGGGGTCGCCCGCTCGTAGGCGTCGGCCGCGCGCAGAACGGTCGCGTCGTCAAAACGCTTGCCGACGATCTGGAACGACAGCGGCAGACCAGCTTCAGTAAAGCCGCAGCAGACCGACATCGCCGGGCTGCCGGTGACGTTAAACGGCATGGTCAGCGACGGGCGCTCCATGATCGCGAATTTCGGCACCTCGTCGATCTGGGGCGCCTCGGTCGGCGCGGCGGCGGTCATCACCAGGTCGAGGCTCGCCATCGCCCGGTCGAGCTCGTCGACCATCTCGCGGCGGCGGCGCGTCGCTTGCACATAATCGGATGCCGTCCACAACCCGGCGAGCGCCATGCGGTCACGGAACGCCTCGCCGAAATCGGTGAAGCGCGTGCGCAGGTTGGCCTCGTGGATCGCATAGGCCTCTGCCATCATGATCATGATGCCGGGCGCGGCCCATTCGGCGAGCGGCGAGACGGTGATCTCGCGCACCGATGCGCCCATGGCCTCGTATTGTTTCGCGGCGGCATCGATCGCGTCATGGGTCGCCGCGTTGGCCTCGTTGTCCGTTGTATAGAAATGCCGGATAAGCCCGATCCGGAGACCCTTGACGTCGCCGGTCAGCGCCTTGCGGAAATCCGGGATGGCAACCTTGGCGCTCGCCGGATCGGCTGGGTCGTGACCCGCCATCGCCTGCAGCATGATGGCGCAATCCTCAGCGGTCCAAGCCATTGGCCCGGCATGGTCGAGTGAAAAGGCGAGCGGCAGGATGCCGGCGCGGCTGCAGAGGCCATAGGTCGGCTTGATCCCGGCAATGCCGCAATAGGCGCCGGGACCGCGGATCGAGCCGCCGGTATCGCTGCCGGTGCCGCCGAGCACCAGCCCGGCCGGCACGGCAGCGCCGGTGCCGCTCGACGAGCCGCCGGTGAAACGCGTCGTGTCCCACGGGTTGCGCGCCGGCGGCCAGGGCAGATCGAAGCTCGGCCCGCCAAGCGCGAACTCATGCGTCGCGAGCTTGCCCATGACCACACCACCGGCACCCTTTAGCTTCGTGACGGTAAAGGCGTCGGCCTTCGGCACATGGTCCTGCATGACCTTGGAATGGCCGGTCGTGGGGATGCCCGCGGTCTCGTAGATGTCCTTGAGGCCGATCGGGATGCCGTGCAGCGGGCCCTTGTAGCGCCCGGCCATGATCTCGCTCTCGGCGGTGCGCGCGGCGGCATGCGCCTCGTCGGGCAGCACGCGGATAAAGGCATGCAGCTGGCCGTTGAGCTTCTCGATGCGCTGGAGGCGGCTTTGCGTGAGCTCGACGGGCGACACCTCCTTCTTCTCGATGAGCTTTGCCGCCTCGGCGATGGTGAGAAAATCGGGGATCATCGCCTTACTCCCCCTTTGAATTTGGCGGGAAGGCAGGCGTATGCGCCGGCTCGGCGCCGACCCAGCGCGGCTTTTTGACGAGACGCGCCATCTCCTCGATATAGCGCGAGGCGCCGACCAGCTCGTCGCGCTCCTTTTCCGGCACATCGAGGCCCAAGCGGACCATCGCGGCATCGATCTCCTGTCGGGTCATCGCACACCCTCCGTCATTGCGAGCGGAACGAAGCAATCTCGATGCCGACTAAGGCATCGCCTTCTGCGCCTTGGCTTCCTTGAGCGGCGTGCCGGCGGCGGCGAGGTCGCGTAGGTAGTCGGAGGGGCGCCAGCGGTCGCCGAATTGCTGGTGCCAGTTCGCGATCTGGTTGTAGACCTCGCGCACGCCGATCGTGTCGGCCCAGTACATCAGCCCGCCGCGATAGCGCGGGAAGCCAAAGCCCGCGAGCCACATCACGTCGACATCGCTGGCCCTGAGCGCGCAACCCTCTTCGAGGATCTTGCAGGCCTCGTTGACCGAGGCGAACAACAGCCGCTTCAGGATCTCGTCGTCGGAAAACTCGCGCTGCGGAAAGCCGAATTCGGCCGCGGTGTCCTTGATGATCTTATGGACCTCGGGGTCGACCTGCGGGGTGCGGTCGCCGGGCGCGTATTTGTACCAGCCGGCATTGGTCTTCAGGCCGAGGCGGCCGGCCTCGACGATGCGGTCGGAGATCGGCGATTTGCGGTAGTTCGGGATTTGCGCGGCGCGGCGCTTCCTCGTGTCGTAGCCGATATCGAGGCCGGATATGTCCGACACGACAAACGGACCGACCGGATAGCCGTAATCGACCATTACCTTGTCGATTTGCTCGGGCAGCGCGCCTTCCTCGACGAGGATGCTCATTTCCATGCTGAACGGCGCGCGGCTGCGGTTGGCGAGAAAGCCGTCGCCATTGCCGGCGAGCCCTGAGACCTTGCCGATCTTGCGACCGAGAACCATCGCGGTCGCCAGCACGTCGTTGGCGGTCTTGGTGCCTTTGACGACCTCGAACAGCTTCATGACATTGGCCGGCGCGAAGAAATGCGTGCCGGCGACGTCCTGCGGCCGCTTTGTCGCGTTGGCCATGATGTCGATGTCGATGCCCGAGGTGTTGGTGTAGAGCAGCGCGTTCGGCGGCATCACCGTGTCGAGCTTTTTCCACACGTCCTGCTTGACGTCGATCTGCTCGAACACGGCTTCGATCACCACGTCGCAATCGGCGAGGTCATCGATGCTGTCGACAGGATGGATGCGCGCGAAGCGGCGCTCATACTCGTCCTGTGCGAGGCTGCCGCGTTTGACGCTGGTCTCGTAATTGGCCTTGATCCGCGCCATGCCGCGGTCGAGCGCTTCCTTCGAAGCATCGGTGATCTTTACGTCGTAGCCGTTATCGGCGAACGACATCGCGATACCGCCGCCCATCGTACCGGCGCCGACGACGGCCGGGTTGTCGGTCGGGCGCAATTGGGTACCGGCCGGGATGAAGGGGATCTTGGCGACTTCGCGCTCGGCGAAGAACGCGTAACGGAGCGACTTAGCCTCCTCGGAATTGACCTGCTCGTCAAAGAGCTTGCGTTCGAGCGCGCAGCCCTCGTCAAACGGCAGCTTGCACGACGCCTCGACAGCCTCGATGCAGGCGTAAGGCGCGCGCTGGTTGCGGGCGCGGCGGGCGATCGACTTGCGCATGTTGTCAAACAGCTCTTGCGTGCCCTCGGCGAGCTTGCCGTCGCTGTTGCGGATCACCGGCAGCGGCGTCTTGCCGGCGATCTTGCGGGCAAAGGCGATGGCGCTTTCCTTGAGCTTCCCCTCGGGCACGACCTCATCGATGACGCCGAGCTTCGCGGCTTCTTCGGCCGGGACGTGGCGGCCGGATGTGATCATTTCGAGCGCCGCCTTGGGGCCGATCAGGCGCGGCAAGCGCTGTGTGCCGCCGGCGCCGGGCAGGATGCCGATCAGGACCTCGGGCAGGCCGACCTTGGCGCTCGGCACCGCGACCCGGTAATGGCAGGCGAGCGCGGTCTCGAGGCCGCCGCCCAGCGCATAGCCGTGGATCGCCGCAACCACCGGCTTTGGGCTCTGGTCCATCACGTCGTAATGGCGACGGGTCGGCGGCGGCGCGTTCGACTTGCCGAACTGGCGGATGTCGGCGCCGGCGATAAAGCTGCGGCCGGCGCCGATCAGCACCATCGCCTTCATCGACGCGTCGGCATTGCCCTTGTCGAGCGCGTCGACGATGCCCTGCGGCACCCCCGGCGACAGCGCGTTTACCGGCGGGTTGTCGACGGTAATGATCCCGATCTCGCCGTCCTTCTCGAAGCGGACCAGCTCGCCTTCGGCCATTTTGGACTCCCTGAGGGGATTTGGGTTGGGGGAAAGAAAACACTTCGACGCGGAGGACGCAAAAGCTTCGCGACGGCGCCCGTCGGCGGGGTCAGGGGACGAGCAGCAGCTTGCCAACGGTCTCGCGGTTGCGCAGGGCGTCAAACGCGCGCTTCGCCTCGGCCATCGGGTACTCGGCGTGGTAGTGCGCGGTGAGCGTTCCGTCCTGCAGCCAGCGGAAGACGTCGGCGGCCCGGCTGCGGAGTTCCTCGGTCGTGGCGACAAACGCCATCAGCCCGGTGCGGGCCAGGTTCAGGGATCTGGGCGCCAGCAAGCGGATGTCGAGAGGCGGGACCGGTCCGGCGGTCTCGCCAAACGACACCATCGTCCCGCGCATGCGCAGGACATCCAGTCCTTTGGAAAAAGTGGTCGCGCCGACCCTGTCGTAGATCGCGTGCACGCCGTCGCCGCCAGTGAGCCGCATCACCTCGGCAGCAAAGTCGCTCTCAGCATAGTTGATGGCTTCGTCGACGCCGGAATCTCGCGCAGCGGCCGCCTTAGCCGCCGACGAGACCGTGCCGAGAACGCGCGCGTCGCGATTCTTGGCGAGGCGCGAAATCATCCGCCCGACGCCACCCGCCGCAGCGTGCACGAGGACGGTGTCGCCGGACTGCACGGCATAGGCGCTGGTGACAAGGTAATGAGCGCTGAGCCCGTTGGCGATCACACCCGACGCGAGGCGCAAGTCGACGCCGTCCGGCACCGGAACGACGCGACCGGCGGGCATAGCCACCATCTCAGCAAAGGCGCCGCGCGCGCCGCGAAAGCAAACCGCCTGGCCGACCGCGATATCGGTGACCGCGGCGCCGACGGCGACGACACGACCGCCCGCTTCGCCACCCAGCGGCAACGGCATGTCCTCCGGCTTGGCGTTCAGCAGGGCGACAGTGTCGATGTAGTTGATGCCAGCCGCCTCGACCCGCACCAGCACGTCACCCGGCTCGACCGTCGGCTCCGGAACCTTCGCGTAGACCAAGCCTTCCGGCCGCAGCTGCAATGCCCGCACGTTTTGCCCCCCAGCAGATCATCCAGAAACGGACTACAGCGTCGCTTCCGTCCCGAGGATCACCGTCGATTGCGACGACAGCACGCCGCCGTTGCCGTGGGCGATCGCGGTCTCGGCGCCCGCGACCTGCCGCTCGCCGCATTCGCCACGCAGCTGACGGACCGCTTCGATCAACAGGAACAGGCCGTACATGCCCGGGTGGCAATAGGAGAGCCCGCCGCCATTGGTGTTGACCGGCAGCGAGCCGCCCGGCGCGATGCGCCCGCCGGTCACGAAACTGCCGCCCTCGCCCTTCTTGCAGAAGCCGAGGTCTTCGAGAAACAGGATCGTGTTGATCGTGAACGCGTCGTAGAGCTCGATGACGTCGATGTCCTTCGCCGCGAGGCCAGCCATCGCGTAGGCCTGCCGCCCGCTTTCGAGCGCGCCGGTGATTGTGAGGTCGGGCATCGACGAGATGTTGGCGTGGGTGATGTGCTGACCCTGGCCCAGCACGTAGATCGGCTTCTTCTTCAAGGACTTCGCGCGGTCGGGGCTTACCAGCACGATCGCGCCGCCGCCATCGGTCACCAGGCAGATGTCGCGCACCGTGAACGGATAGCTCACCATCCGCGCGGCCAGCACCTCCTCGACCGTCAGCGGGCTTTTCTCCCAGGCGACCGGGTTCTTGAGCGCCCATTGCCGCGCGGCGACCGCGACCTCGGCCATCTGCTCGCGGGTCGTGCCGAATTCGTGCATGTGGCGCGAGGCGGCGAGCGCATAGGCGCTCGACGGCAGG
>DATMLO010000086.1:0-11695 GCA_035570495.1 Allostellaceae bacterium
GCGGCGCGACAGTTCACCGACGCTCGGATCGTCCCAATCGACGCTCAGCATCGGGAACAGATTGTCGTAATCGGGCTTGCGCGGATTTGTGGTCGCCGCCCCGCCGCCCTGCAAGGTGGCGTCGCGCGGCTTCATCGTCGCCTCGGCGGCAATGAGGCGGGCGCGCACTTCGGGGTCGCGCAGCCGCGCCTTCTGCTCGGCGATCGGCAGTGCGCGGATTTCCTTCCACGCCGGCAGCACGTCGAACGGCAGGTACGATTTCAGCGAGAACACCGCGTTGATCGAGCGGGTCGTCGCTTGGCCATACATGCGCCCGCCGAGTGCCACGGTCTCGTCCATAAAGCGGGTCTGGAAATCCCACGGGTTGGGGTCGATGCCTTGCTTGGTCGCGAGCATGCCGAACATGATCGGCCGGCCGCTGTCGATCGCGATCCTGCGCAGCTCTTCGAGGCAGGCCTTCTGCGCGTCGCCGCCCGAGATGTCGGGGCCGATCTGGAAGATGCCGGCGTCGAGCTTGCCCATCGCGCCGACCAGCCGCGCGATCTCGGCCCAGTCGCCGATGCGGCTCGCGACCGGCGTGTCGTCCGGCGTCAGATGCGTGGTCGCGACCGAGGTGGAAAAGCCGAGCGCGCCGGCCTTCAGCGCCTCGGCGACGGCGTGCTCCATGCGTCGGAGGTCGTCCTCGCTGGCCTTTTCCTCGAGGCCGCGCTTCGCGCCCATCGCGTACATGCGCAGCGCCGAATGGCCGATATAAGCGCCGTAATTAAGCCCCTTCGGCAGGCGCTCGACGGTCGCGAGGTATTCGGGGAAAGTCTCCCAGGTCCAGTCGATGCCCTCCATCATCGCCTCGGTCGGGATGTCCTCGACCGCGGTCAGGCAGCGCGCGAACCACTCGCGGTCTTGCGGCTTGCACGGCGCCAGCGCAAAGCCGCAATTGCCCATCACCACGCTCGTCACGCCATGCCAGCACGAGCAGCTGCCGAGCGGGTCCCAATTGACCTGCGCGTCCATATGCGTGTGGCCGTCGATAAAGCCGGGCGCGACGATCATGCCCTCGGCGTCGATGACCCGCTCGGCCGGCTCGCGGATGCGGCCGATCTGGACGATGCGCCCGCCCTTGACCCCGACATCGGCGCGGTAGCGCGGCAGCCCCGAGCCGTCGATCACGGTGCCGTTTTTGACGAGCAGGTCGAGCGTCATCGCTTTATCTCCCCAAATCTCCACAGGAGCTTAGCAGAATCTTAGGCGTGCTTGGCTATGACGGGTCGCGCATGGCGAGGGTGTGCGATGAGCATTTCTCTGCAATATCCCGGCACCGGCCAGGTCAAAGTCTTTGACGAGGGGTGGAGCTGGTCGTGCTTTTTCGGCGCGACCGTGCTCGGCATCCCGCTGTTTAGCCGTGGCCTCATGGTTTGGGGCGCGGCCATGCTGGTGTTCGACATCTCGACCCTGATCGTCGGCTGGATCGACACCGACGCCGCGGCAAGCCTTTACAGCTGGCTCGCTCTCATCGGCCTGGCGGCGAGCGTGTTCTTCGGCTTTCGCGGCAACGCGATGGCCGCCGAGCATGCCCTGGCCCGTGGCTGGCAACACGCCGACAAGCACCGCAAATGGTTCGACTGACCTAGCGCGCCATTGCGCGCTCCGGGTAAGCCGAGGGATCATCGCTCCGACCGAATGGGAGGAGACGATGGCGGAATTCGCGAAGCGGCAAGTGGGCCGCACCAAGCTGCAGGTCACCGAATTGGGGCTCGGCTGCGCCACCTTGGGCGGCAGCCGGATCGAGGTCGCGAGACAGGCGGCCGAGGACATCGTGTCGGCCGCCTGGGCGGCAGGCGTGCGCTACGTCGACACCGCGCCGTTTTACGGCGTCGGGCAGGCTGAGCGTGCGGTTGGCGACGCGACGCGGGACCATCCGCGAGATGATTTGGTACTGTCGACCAAGGTCGGCCGGCTGCTGCGGCCCAACCGCACCGGCACCTTCAGCGACGGCCGCACCCATCCGCTGCCGTTCGACCCGGTCTACGACTACTCGCATGACGGCATCATGCGCTCGGTGGAGGACAGCCTGCAGCGCCTCGGGCTGGCCCGCATCGACATCCTTTATGTCCACGATATCGGCCGCTACCAGCACGGCGACGCGCATCCCGGCCACATGAAGATTTTGCGCGACAGCGGCTATCGCGCGCTCGAAAAGCTGCGCGGCGGCGGCACGGTGTCGGCGATCGGCATCGGCGTCAACGAGCGCGAGGTGCTGCTCGAGGCGATGGAATGGGGCCAGTGGGACGCATTCCTGCTCGCCGGCCGCTACACGCTGCTCGAACAGGCGCCACTCGACGACCTCCTGCCGAAATGTCTTGCGGCGGGCACCTCGATCGTCGTTGGCGGGCCGCTCAACTCGGGCATTCTCGCCGGCCGCGACACCTGGAACTACAACGTGGCGCCGCCCGACGTGATGGCACGGGTCAAACAGATCGCGGCCATTTGTGACAGCCACCACGTCCCGCTGCCGGCCGCGGCGCTGCAATTCCCGCTGGCGCACAAGGCTGTCGCCGCGATCATCCCCGGCCCGCGCAACGCCGCCGAGTTCACCCAGAACCTCGGGCTGCTGAGCCATAAAATCCCGGCCGCGCTGTGGAGCGATCTGCGTCAGGCGGGGCTGCTGCATCCCGACGCGCCAGTGCCGGCATAACGAAGCCCGCCGCTCAGCCGCGCAGCGTGAAGCGGCCCAGCGTGATGTGCCGGCTTTGACCATAGAGGCTTCGGACAAGGACAAATTCGCTGACCGTCCAACTAATGTCCTCGACCGGCTCTTCGCGGATAGCTTTTTCGTCGTAAAGCAGCGTCACATGCGGGGTGATATCGGACCTGGCGCTGGGCCGCGCGCCGTTTATGTCGAGGGTCGCGCTGACCAGCCTGTCGTACAGCCAAATCAACCCGTCGGTGCCGTCATCGCCGCGCAGCACCAACGGCCGCCGGCGCCGGTGGCGGAAACTCTCCACCCAGTCAAAGCTGACGCGAAACGGCGCCATCCTCACCGTCGATGCCGCTTCGCTGAGCGCCGCGAGCATTCCGGGCGGCATCTGTCCGTGATAGCCGGCCAAAAACAGCGAGGCGTGAAGGCAATCGGGCCGTATCGACATCCCGGCTAATCGGTGTTTGTCGCGCAGATACCGCGTGAGCCGGGCGATGCTAGATGCCGTGGCAGGCGGCGGCTTGACGGCAAAGAAAATCCTGTCGGCCGGTACCTCGTTGAAGTCGTCTACCGGATCATCATCGCGCCAAAGGCGGGGAGCGTCATTACTCGGGAGATCGCGGTTGAGCATGGGGGAAGCTCCGGGTCGATCCAACGGTGTGATTGAACAAAACGAGAACATAATCGTCAAGCCATTTCTCGCCACGAAATTTCCATCTTGCGTCCGGCCCGCGCGGATGAGGTTATTGCGCTGATGACGGCCGCTTGAGAGGGATGCCGAGATGACCCCACCCGATGGCGCGATCCAGGACGGGCTGATCGACGCGGCGAAACGCGTCTTGCCCGGCGGCACGTTTGGCAACATGGCCGGCGACGTCGTGATCCGCGAGGGACGCGCCGGCCGCGTATGGGACGAGAACGGCAAGGAATACGTCGATTTTCTGCTCGGCTCGGGACCGATGCTGGTCGGCCATGCGCATCCCGAGGTGACCGCTGCCGCGCAGGCGCGGATCGCCCAGGGCACGACGTTTTTCGCCAACAACCGCTGGGGCATCGAGCTTGCCGAGGCGATCGTCGACGCGGTGCCCTGCGCCGAGCAGGTGCGTTTTGTGTCGACTGGGTCGGAGGCCGACCTTTACGCGATGCGCGCCGCCCGCGCCTACACCCGCCGCGACAAGATCCTCAAATTCGAGGGCGGCTATCACGGCATGAGCGATTATTCGCTGATGAGCCTGGCGCCAAGGCGTTCCGCCAATTTTCCGGCGGCGGTGCCCGACTCGGCCGGCATCCCGCGCTCCTTGCGCGACGAGATGCTGATCGCCCCGTTCAACAATATCGAGGCCGTCGCCGGCATCGTCCGCGAGCATAAGGATGAGATCGCTGCGGTGATCCTCGAACCGTTTCAGCGCATCATCGCGCCGGCGCCGGGCTTTCTCGCGGCGCTGCGCAAGCTGACGGCGGAAAACGACATCCCGCTGATTTTCGATGAGGTCGTGACCGGCTTCCGCCTCGCCTATGGCGGCGCGCAGCAATATTACGACGTGACCCCCGACCTGTGCACCTTGGGCAAGGTGATCGGCGGCGGCTTCCCGCTCGCGGCGATCAGCGGGCGCGCCGACATCATGGCGCATTTCGACAAGGCGAAGGTCGGCGACGACGCCTTTTTGATGCAGATCGGCACGCTGTCGGGCAACCCGGTCGCCGCGGCGGCGGGTCTGGCGACACTCGAAATCCTGCGCCGGCCCGGCGCCTACGAGCAGATCCACGCCACCGGCCGCGAGCTGATGGCGAGCCTCAGCGAACTCCTGCGAGACGCCGGCATCGCCGCGCAGGTGATCGGTGAGCCGCCGCTCTTCGAGGTCGTCTTCACCACCGACACTAGCCCGATCCGCGACTACCAGGGCACCGCGCGCGGCGATATGGAGATGGCGCGGCGCTTCAACGCGCTTCTGCGCGAGCACGGCATCTTGAAGGGCGAGCAGAAATACTACGTATCGCTCGCCCATAACGACGACGACATCCGCCACACGCGCGAGGCCTGGGCCTCGGCGATCAAGGTGCTGGCTAAGTAGCCAGCAGCGGCGGCGCCAGCAGGCTGGCGAGAAGACGCCCGGTCGCGCGGTCGGAATCGGCGAACCAGCCGGCCTCCGAGCAGATATTCATCGTGCCGAGCGAGCGGCCGCGAAACCGCACCGGCACATTCATGATCGCGCCGATGCCGAGGCTGAAGAGCAGCTCGTAATCGGCGAAGGCGGCACGCACCTCGTCGCGTGAGTTGGCGATAAAAATCTCGCCGCGGTCGAGCACGGCCACACCCCATTTCGTGCACCGCTTGGGCTTGCGGCCGCTGACCGGGTAGGCCTCCGGGAGGCTCGAATAAAGCCGCTCGACCTCTTGGCTTTCGTCGTTCAACCGCATGATGGTGAACAGGTGAAACCCGATCACCTGCTGGGTCAGCCGCTCGACCGCGCGAAATGTGGCGTCGGCTTCGTCGGCGCTCGCGGTGACCTGCGCGACGCTGGCGATATCGGCCAGGATCAGGGTTCTTCGGGTCATCGTCCTCCCTCGGATCGTGCTAGGCTCGCCGCGACAAATGGAGGACATCGCCCGTCATGAAGGTTGGCCTGTTTATCAACACGCAATACCCAGAAGGCGTCGACGTCGCCCGGCAGATACCGGCGATTATTGAGCAGGTACGCGCGGCGCGCGAGGCTGGTTTCAGTTCGCTGTGGTTTCCGCATCATTGGCTGACGCATCCGATGCAGATGCTGCAGCTGACGCCGATGATGGCTTATGTCGCGGCGCATGCCGAGGGCATGACGATCGGCCCCAACATCCTGATCCTGCCGCCCGTGAACCCGATGCACGTTGCCGAGGAAGCCGCGACCTTAGACGTGCTGACCGGCGGCAAGTTCATTCTCGGCGTCGGCCTCGGCTATCGCCAGCCGGAATTCGACGCGCTCGGCGTGCCGCTTGCCGAGCGCGCTCCGCGCTTCAACGAACAAATCCCGCTGATCCGCCGGCTGTGGACCGAGGATCGCGTCACCCATCAGGGCCGCTTCTACACGGTCAATGACGCCGGGATCAGCGTGAAGCCGGTGCGTCCCGGCGGGCCGCCCATCTACATCGCCGCGCAGGCCGAGGTGCCCGTCAAGCGCGCGGCGCGGATCGGCGACGCCTGGCTCATCGTCAACATCCGCGGCATCCAGAACCTGATCCCGCTGATGCAGACCTACCGCACGGCGCTCAAGGAATACGGCCGTACGCCGATCGAGTACCCGATCACGGTCGAGTGCTATGTCGGCGCGCGCCACGCGACCGCGCACGAGGAATGCCGCCAGCCGCTCGAATACAAATACAGCGCCTATGCCGCCTGGGCCATGGAAGACCGCACCTCGTCATCGTTCGAGGATTTCGCCCGCGACCGCTTCATCATCGGCGACAAGGAATCGGTGAAAGACGAGATCGCCCGCTACCGCGAGCTCCTGGGGGTCGACCATTTCATCATGCGCTGCGGCTGGCCCGGCCTGCCGCAGGAACAGACGCTCGCCTCGATCAAGCGCCTCGGCGAGATTTGCGCCTAACCAGAGGCGGCTATCGCGAATATCGCAGCGTCTCGGTGCCCGTGCCGTAAACCCGGATCGAGGTGCCGGTGCCGGGGATCAGCGTCGAGCGCGGGAAGCTGCCTTCGCTCACACTGGGGCTGGGCGGCGTCGTGTCGGGCGTGTCCGACCCGTGGTCGAGCAGGTCCAGCTTTTGCTGGAGCGCCTTGTCGGGGTGGTTCGGGTTGGACACATCATCGGCGCGCGCGGCGCCAACGCCGGCCAGTGCGGCCAGCACGATTACTCCGCCAAACGCGACGGCCCGGGCAAAAGGCAAGCTGCGCATCGCGCGTGCTTACACCGCAACCGCGCCCGGCTCAAGCGCCCGGCTCAAGCAAGCGCATCACTTCGCCCAATAGCTCGGCTGGCCGTAAGTCGGCGGCATCATCTGCGAGCAGGACTGCAGATCGCCCTGCCGCTTTTGCGGGCACGCTGTCTGGCCGCTGGTGTAGGGGTCATAGCTCCATGACGGTGGCGCTGCCTGCGCCGGCGAGATCGCCGGCGCCTGCGCGTAGCCCGGCGGTGGATAGGGGTAGGGCGCGTATTGCGCCATCGCGGTCAGGGTCGTTGCGGCGAGCATCGCCGCGGCAAGGAGAAGAGATTTCATCGGGGGCACCTCTTTCTTCTTTTCGTTATCTAGGCCGCCCCGGTTCCCACGCAAGCTCAGTCGTTCATCGCCCCCCGCCAAACAGCGCGGCGTAGCGCTCGGGTTTGAAGCCGATCTCGAGCTTGCCGTCGGCTTCGAGGACCGGCCGTTTGATCATTCCGGGCTGCGCGATCATCAGCACGATCGCCTTGTCCTGCGTCAGCCCCTCTTTGTCCGCGTCGGCGAGCTTACGAAACGTCGTGCCGGCGCGATTGAGCACCGTCTGCCACCCCGCCGCATCGCACCAGCGCGCCAGTTCCGCCGCTGTCACCCCGGCCTTCTTGTAGTCATGAAACTCATAGGCGACACCGCTGCCGTTCAGCCACTTAAAGGCCTTCTGCATCGTGTCGCAGTTCTTGATGCCGTAGATCGTGACGGTCATGTCGCTTCTTTCACTCCCACTTAGTCATGCCGAGACTCTAAAGCTCCGACGCTTACTTTGGGGTCAGCAGATGACAAGCGAGCTCTGGCGCCACGGTCTGTGGCGGGCGCGGCAAAACCATGACCCGTGCCGCTTCTAAGAATGATCGGCGGCCAACCAGCGAGCCGCGGCATCCGCACTATCGTTCGGCACCGTGTTGAACGCGATGGGAGTGTTTTGCGCAATCTTGTGCACGGCATTGATGATGGTTTCGAGCAGGAACAGGTTTCTGGGAGGCAGCCGAACCCCAGCCCCGATGACGACACAGTCATATGTTGCGGCGCGCAGGCACTCCTCCACAACAGGACCCGCCGTCGCATCGGGTTGGATCAGGCACGCCTCGGCATGCCACCCACGGTCGGTCATTTGCTCCAGACCCACGTCGATTGCAGCTTGAATCTTTTTTGTATCCATCCCAGGCGGCAGCGCAGGATCGGAATAGTCGACTGCTTCGGGCTTTAAGCCGACTAGCAGTACCCGTGTCATTTCGTTATCTCCTCAGGTTATCCGCTGCATCGCGGACCCGACTTCACACCTATCGCGTACAATCGATGGAATCGCCGATCGTGCCCCAATCTTTCTTCACTGCTCTCCCCTCACTCCCACTCGATCGTCCCCGGCGGTTTTGAGGTCACGTCGTAGACCACGCGGTTGATGCCGCGCACCTCGTTGATGATGCGGGTTGCGGTGCGGCCGAGCACCTCGTGCGGGAAGGGGTAATAGTCGGCGGTCATCCCGTCGGTCGAGGTCACCGCGCGCAGCGCGCAGACATTGTCGTAGCTGCGCGCGTCGCCCATCACACCGACCGTCTTCACTGGCAGCAGCACCGCGAAGGCCTGCCAGATATCGTTGTAGAGCCCCGCTTTTCTGATCTCGTCGAGAAACACCGCGTCGGCGCGCTGCAAAATCTGCACGCGCTCGGGCGTGACCTCGCCGGGAATGCGGATCGCCAGGCCCGGGCCGGGAAACGGGTGGCGCTCGACAAATTGCTCGGGCAGGCCAAGCTCGCGGCCCAGCGCGCGCACCTCGTCCTTGAACAGTTCGCGCAACGGCTCGACCAGCTTCAGATTCATCCGCGCCGGCAGCCCGCCGACATTATGGTGCGACTTGATCGTTACGCTAGGCCCGCCGGTCGCGCTCACCGACTCGATGACATCGGGGTAGAGCGTGCCTTGCGCTAGGAAATCGACCCCGCCGATCTGCTGTGCCTCGGAATCGAACACATCGATAAATGTCGAACCAATAATCTTGCGCTTCTGCTCGGGGTCGGTGACACCGGCCAGCTTGCCGAGGAACAATTCGCCCGAATCCTTGTGGATCAGCGGGATGTTGTAGTGGCCGCGAAACAGCCGCACGACCTCCTCGGCCTCGCCCATGCGCAACAGGCCGGTATCGACAAAGATGCAGGTGAGCCGCTCGCCGATCGCCTCGTGGATCAGCGCCGCGGCGACCGCGCTGTCGACCCCGCCCGACAACCCGCACACCACCCGCCCACCCGCGACCTGGTCGCGGATGCGCTGCACCGCCTGGGCGCGGAACGCCGCCATTGTCCAGTCGCCGCCGCAGCCGCAGATGCGCTGGGTGAAGTTCTTGAGCAGTGCGCCGCCCTGTGGCGTGTGCACCACCTCGGGGTGGAACAGGCAGCCGAAAAACCGCCGCTTGTCGTCAAAGATCGACGCATAGGGCGCGCTGTCGGTCGCCGCGGCGACGCGGAACCCGGCGGGGATCGCATCGACCCGGTCGCCATGGCTCATCCACACCTGGGCGCGCGAGCCTTTTGGCCATAAATCGGCGAAGAGCGGGCTGTCATCGACGATGTCGATGACCGCGCGGCCAAATTCCTGCTCGTCGCTGAGCGTCACCCGGCCGCCGAGCTGCGCGCACATCGTCTGCATGCCGTAACAGATCGCCAGCACCGGCACGCCGAGGTCGAAGACCAGCTCTGGCGCGCGCGGCGTCGTCGCCAAGGTCACCGAGGCCGGCCCGCCCGACAAGATGACGCCCTTCGGCGCAAAGTCACGGATCGCCTCCGCGCTCATCGTGTAGGGGTGGATTTCGCTGTAGACGCCATTCTCGCGCACCCGCCGCGCGATCAGCTGGGTGACCTGGCTGCCGAAATCGAGGATGAGGATGCGGTCGGTCATCAAATCTCCTCAGGACGAGCGTCGTGCGTCCTTCGAGGCTTGGCTTACGCCAAGCACCTCAGGATGAGGGGCGCCTTTAATGCCATCTAAAAATCTTCCTCATCCTGAGGTGCGCCGTCAGGCGCCTCGAAGGACGCAGGTTGCGGTTGCAGCTTCTCTCGCTCGAACACCGCGACAAAAAACCCGTCGGTGCCGTGCTGCGCCGGGGTGAGGCGGAGGAAATCGCCGTCAGCAGGGCAGGGCGTGCCAATCGCCTCCGCCCACGCCTGCGCCACGGGCACGAGCGTGAAATCCGCCGTCTCGGCGAGAAAACGCTCGGCCTGCGCCTCATTCTCCTCGTGCAGCAGCGAGCAGGTGACATAAGCGAGCCGCCCGCCCGGCTTCACCAGCCGTGCCGCGCTCGCGAGAATATCGTGCTGGCGCACCTCCAGCTCGGCGAGGTCCCGCGGTGTCGCGCGCCATTTGGCGTCGGGGTTGCGCCGCCACGAGCCGACCCCGAGGCACGGCGCATCGACCAGCACCCGGTCAAAGCTTTTCGCGTGGCGCTTGACCCACGGGTCGCGCTCGCTCGCCAGCGCGTGGCGCTCGACATTGCTCGCGCCGGCGCGGCGCAGCCGCTGGCCGGAGCGGTCGAGCCGCCAGCCGGCGGTGTCGCAGGCGACAATCTTGCCGCGGTTCTTCATCGCCGCGGCCAATGCAAGCGTCTTGCCGCCGGCCCCGGCGCAAAAATCGACGACCCGCATCCCCGGCTTGGCGCCGAGCAGCAGCGCCGCGAGCTGCGAGCCTTCGTCCTGCACTTCGATAAGCCCGTCCTTGAACGCCGCGAGGCCTGACAGCGGCACACGCTCGGCGAGCCGCAGCCCGGTCGGCGACCAGGGCGTCGGCTCGGCGCGAATACCCTCGGCGGCAAGAGAGCCGATCGCGCCGGCACGGTCGGTCTTGATCAGGTTGACGCGCAGGTCGACCGGCGCCGCGGCATTGAGCCCGGCCATCTCTTCTTCGAGCTGACCGCCATAAACCGCCTCCAGGTAGCGCAAGAGCCAATCCGGCACATCGTTGGCGACCGCGCGCGGCATCGCCGGATGACGCAGGCTGCGGCCGGCGAGGCCATGGACCAGCTGTTCCTCGGCCGGCGCCAGCGCCGCCGGGCGGAACTTGCCGCCGTCGAAACTGGCGACGATCTCGGTCTCCGGCTCACCCTCGGCGATGGCGAGCGCCGCCATGATCCGGCTGCGCGGCGCGATCCTGATATCGCCCTTGCCGGCGCGATCGACCCACCAGTCGAGCGTCGCGCGGTGGCGCAGCACGCTGTAGACATGACGCGAAACCTGGGCGCGATCTTTCGAGCCGATATAGCGGCGGCGGCGGAAATAATCGGCGGCGACGTCATCCGCCGGCCGCGTGCCGGCGGCGAGCGCTTCGAGGATGTCGATCGCGGCGGCGATGCGCGCTCCGGGGGTCACGTCAGGAGACGAAAGACTTGAACGGTGCGTTGTGAATTCTGTCCATGATCACGTCAAAAGGCTCAACGTCAGCTCCGATTTCCGAGAATTTTTCTCCAAGCCGAAGCCTCTCTATCGTGATTTCCTGGCCGCCACTTGTAATTCGCTGCAGGTAAGAAACAATCCATCCGTCGATGCCGGATAAATTCGCTGGCCCGTTTTCGGCCAGAAACCGCGCAAACTTCTCTGCCTCGTCCATCTTCACATATCCTGCCGGTAGTTCGGCGGCTCGCGGGTGATCGCGATGTCGTGGACGTGGCTTTCGCGCAAGCCCGCGCCGGTGATCCGCACGAACTGGCAGTTCGTCTGCATCTCGCCGATCGTGCGGTTGCCGGTATAGCCCATCGCGGCTTTGAGCCCGCCGATCAGCTGGTGGATGATGTTGCCGAGCGGGCCCTTGTGCGGCACGCGGCCTTCGACGCCTTCCGGCACCAGCTTCAGCGTGTCGGTGACTTCCTGCTGGAAATAGCGGTCGGCTGACCCCCGCGCCATCGCGCCGATCGAGCCCATGCCGCGGTAATACTTATAGTTGCGGCCTTGGTAGAGGAACACTTCGCCGGGGCTTTCGTCGGTGCCGGCAAACAGCGAGCCGATCATCGCGCAATCGGCGCCCGCGGCGATCGCCTTGGCCAGATCGCCCGAGAACTTGATCCCGCCAGCGGCGATCACCGGCACGCCGTGCTGA
>DATMLO010000087.1:0-2097 GCA_035570495.1 Allostellaceae bacterium
AGCCCGTCACGAAACGCCTGCTTGAGCACGGGAATGTCGGCGATCTCCGCCAGCAACCGCAACTCGATCTGCGAGTAATCGGCCGAGACGAGCTTGGTACCAGGCGCGGCGATGAAGGCCCGGCGGATCTTTCGGCCGTCCTCGGTGCGGACCGGGATGTTCTGCAGGTTCGGATCGGATGACGACAGCCGCCCGGTGGTGGTCGACGCCAGCGCGTAGTCGGTGTGAACGCGGTGCGTGGTCGGGTTGACGAAGCCCGGCAGCGCGTCCGTGTAAGTCGATTTCAGTTTCGAGACCTGGCGCCAGCCGAGGATTTTCTGCGGCAATTCGTGGCCTTGCTCGGCGAGCTCTTCCAGCGCGCGCGCGCCCGTCGCCCATTGGCCGGTCTTGGTCTTGGTGCCGCCGGAGAGCCCAAGCTTGCCGAACAGAATGTCGCCGAGCTGCTTGGGGCTGCCGGGATTGACGGTCTCGCCGGCCTCGCGGTTGATTTCGTCTTCGAGCCCGGCGGCCTCCTGGGCAAATTCGCCGGACAGGCGCGAGAGCACATCGCGGTCGATCGAAATGCCGCGCCGCTCCATGCGCGCCAGCACCGACAGCAGCGGCCGCTCCAAAGTCTCATACACGGTGCGTACACGCTCGACGGCGAGCCGCGGCTTGAGCGCCAACCACAGCCGCAGCACGATGTCGGCGCGCTCGGCGGCATATTCGGTGGCGCGGTCGATGCCGACGGCGTCGAAAGTGATCTTGCTCTTGCCGGCCTTGATCAGCGCGTTGATGTCGGCGGCGGCGTGATTGAAGGTGTGCTCGGCGAGCGGGCCGAGCGCATGGCTGTTGCGGCCGGCGTCGAGCGCATACGACATCAGCATGACGTCGTCGTAAGCCGCGATCTCGATGCCGCGCAGCGCGAATATCTGGAAGGCGAATTTCAGATCGTGGCCGATCACCAGCACCCCGGGATCGGTGAACAGGGCTTTTAGCGCGTCGAGCGCTGCGCCTTCGGCAAGCTGATCCGCCACCCGGTCGCCGCGGAATAGACCGCCACCCTCGCTGTCGCCGCCTTGGCGGTGCGCCAGCGGCACATAGCAGGCCTCGTTCGGCGCGATCGCGAGCGAAAGGCCGCACAGCTCCGCCTGCATCGGATCGGCGCTTGCGGTCGAGGCGTCGACGGCGATGAGGCCGGTTTCGCGCCCGCGTTCGATCCAGGCGTTGAGCGCGTCGACCGTGCGCACCGCCACGTATTTGCTGCGGTCGAATTTGGCGCTGCGCGCGCCCTGCGTGCGCGCCGCCGCCAAGAGCTGCGGCGTGCCCGTATAGTTGCCGCTGCGGTCACCGCTCACCGGCGTGCGTGGCGACATGCCGCCGCCGGTCAGCGGCAGGCGCATGTCTCCACCGCCCGCGGGCGCGGCGCGTGGTTGCGAAGGAGACAAACTTTCCGCGGGCCCCTCACCCGGCCCGGCCCTCCGGGCCGCGCCACCCTCTCCCGCGAGGGGAGAGGGTGGGGCATCCGCGCTCGCTCCAGATTGGCTGGTCAGTCGCGATTGCGCTTCGATGTCGCCAGGATCGATGCTGGAGAATTCAGCCACCCGCCGCATCAGCCCGTTGAATTCCATCGCCTTGAGGAAGCCGATCAGCCTCTTGTAGTCGGGCTCGTGGACGGCGAGATCGCCGATCGGCACGTCGAGCGCGACCTGATCGTCGAGCGTAACGAGCTTCTTCGACATCCGCGCCGCTTCGGCGTTGTCCAACAACGTCTGCCGGCGCTTGTCTTGCTTGATCTCATTGGCGCGCTTGAGCAGCGTCTCCAGGTCGCCGTATTCACCGATGAGCTGGGCCGCGGTTTTGACGCCGATGCCTGGCACACCCGGCACGTTGTCGGTGGAGTCGCCGATCAGCGCCTGGACCTCGATGACCTTTTCCGGCGGCACGCCGAATTTCTCGATCACCTCGTCCCGGCCAATCCTCTTGTCCTTCATCGTGTCGAACAAGGTGACCTGATCACTGACGAGCTGCATCAAATCCTTATCCGAGGAGACGATGGAGGTCGTTGCGCCGGCTTCCGACGCTAGCCGCGCGTAGGTGGCGATCAGGTCGTCGGCC
>DATMLO010000088.1:0-62329 GCA_035570495.1 Allostellaceae bacterium
CCCGCCCGCGGTCTCGACCCCGCGCGCCGCGCAATGTTGCAGAATGCTCGCGCCGTGCCGCCGCGCCGCCGCGGCAATGGCCGGCGCCGCCAGCTGCGGCTCGCCCTTGCCGTCGCTCGCCGTGTAGAGCGCGCCGGCCCATTTCCCAGGCGTCATGCCGGTCAACCGCTCGGCGACCTCGGCGCCGCCAATGATCCGCGAGTCGAGCTGGTACTGCCGCGCATGCTCCAGCCAGGCTTCGTACTTCGCCACGTCCGCCTCGGTCTGGCCGAGATACATGATCCCGCAAGTGCGAAACCCGGTCTCGGCCCCTACCGTCTCGTTCATCCGCTCCCAGATGCGCAGGCTCTCGATGATCAGCGGAATTTCGCGCGGGTCGCGCGCCTGCTTGCGGCACCAGCCCCAATTGCGGCTCGACTGCTCGCCGGCGACGTGGCCCTTCTCACACAGCGCCACCGAAATGCCCTTCTGCGCGAGGAACAAGGTCGCGCTGACCCCGATGATGCCGCCGCCAATGACGACGACGTCGGCCCGTTGCGGCAGTACCTCGTCGGATGCGACCGGATCGACCCGCGGCGCGACCATTCCTTCGTCTCCTCAATTCTGCTGCGCCAACCAGCCGCGATAATGGATGACTTGGCCGATCAACGGAAACCTCACGTCGATATCAAAGATAAACCGGTCACCGTCGCCGCTTTCGAAACACACGGTCGGCGGCATCAGCCAGCGCGGCAGCGGCACCGGCCCGAGCCGCCATGCCACCAGATCCCAGCGCAATGCCTTCGGGCTTGGCGTCAGGCGGTGGAAGAACACAAACGGAAAGAACCGCTCGACCAGCAACCCGGCGCGCCGGCCCGTACCGGTGGAAAAGCCGCTTTGATACCGCCGCCCCGCGAAGCGCCGCCGCCAGAACTCGCCGCCTTGCCCATCGACATGAAATGCCACCGTCACCGGCACATCCCGGCCCGGCGCCGGGAACCCGGCCAGCAAACAAATCAGCCAGGGCCAAAATCCTTTGCCGGCGACAATATCCGACCGCCCCTCGGTCATCGCCTCCGCCGCCAGCCCGTGCAGCCGCCGTACCGGCTCCGGCAGGATGTCGAACTCAGCGCCGAGCAGTTGCTGGAACGGGGATGGAATCATGGTCTTGGCCGGTCTCAAGGTGCGTCGAAATCCGGTACGAGGCGAATTCGCGCTCGATCGCCTCGAGGTTTAGCACACCGGCGCACACCCTGGCGCCGGGTTGCGACAGGCTGCCCTCGGCCAGTGCCCGGATCACGGCCAGAGCCGGCAAGGTCGGCACCACCGGCCCGTCGCCCGCCTCGGCGACCAGCGACCACACCGAACGCGCCGCGCCCCCTGCCGCACCGATGCCGCGCACCTCGACAATCATCCCGCCGCGATCGCTGCCCAATCCTTTCAAGCGCTCGGCCATCCAGCGAAAGGGCCTCGCAAACGGCGCCAGCGACGGCAGCAACCGCGCCCGCACCAGAATACCGGCCAGCGAGAGCCCGAGATGCATCACCGACAATTCGAGCCCGGCGCGAAACATCGCGCTCTGCTCCGGTGCGAAGCGCGCCGGCACCAGATCGAGGTCGGGGGTCTCGCACAGCGACAACCATCTTTTGCCGAGCCCCGGCATCTCGCGGCGCACCGGCCACCCCCAGCCCGGACGCTCGGTCCATCCGCCGCCGTCGAAAACCCGCACCGGCTTTCCGGTATAGGACAGGATCGCGCGGATGACCGACAGACCACGCGGCGAATTGCGATTGCCCGGCGAGATCGCGATCTCCACCGCGTCGATCCGCCGCCATCCCGCGGTCAGCCGGTCGAGCACCGCATGCGACAGCGCCGGCGTTGAGCTGGCGCCGGTCAGCGCGACCACGCCGGCCGCTTTCGCCAAGGCGTCGAGCGCGTCAAACCCGGCGACAAAATCGCGGGCGTCGGCGAGGTCGACATAATGCAGACCGGCTTCGATCGCGGCGCGCGCCAGCCGGTAGCTCGCCCCCTGAAACGGGCCGGCGGCGTCGACCACGACGAAGGCGCCGCTGGCGCGCAGCTCCTGCGGCTGCACCGCCCTGGTATCGAGACGCAGCGCTCGCGCCCGAGGGCCGAATGCCGCCGCGGCAGCTTCCGCCCGGTTCAGGTCGCGCCCGGCGATGACCACGGCAAAATCCGGGGTATCGATCAGCCCCTTGACCAGCCGGCCGCCAAAAGCGCCGGTTCCACCCACCACCAGAACTGTTCGAGCCCCCTGTGCCACGCGGCCATCCTACGCAGCTGCGCCAATGGTGCACCTATCGAAAGCGCAAAGGGACGGGGTAGAAGAGCGCCATGCTGAAACGCCTCTACGACCGGATGATCGACATCGCGTCCGGCCCCAACGCGATCTGGGCGCTGATCGCGGTCGCCTTTGCCGAAAGCTCGTTCTTTCCGCTGCCGCCCGACATCCTCTTGATCCCGATGATGCTGGCGCGACCGCGCGATGCGTGGCGGCTCGCCGCGATCTGCATGATCGCCTCGGTCGTCGGCGGGCTGCTCGGCTATGCGATCGGCTATTGGGGGTTCGACCTCGTCGGCCGGCCGATCCTCGACTTCTACCACGCGATGGACAGATACGACGCGCTGAAGGCGGGGTTCGACCGCTGGGGCGTGTGGATCATCATCCTCAAGGGAATGACCCCCGTCCCCTACAAGCTGGTGACGATCGCCAGCGGCGTCGCGCATTTCGACCTCGTCGCGTTTATCGGCGCGTCGATCGTGTCGCGCAGCCTGCGCTTTTTTCTGCTCGCGGCGCTGTTGTGGTGGTTCGGCCCGGCAGTGCGCGACTTTATCGAGAAGCGGCTAATGCTGGTGACGACCGCATTCGCCGTGTGCCTCGTTGGAGGCTTCCTCGTCATTCGCTATCTATAGGCCCATGGTCCAGACGACAACCTTGACCACGAGGGTGTTCGCCGGCGCGATGCTGCTCATCAGCATCGCCGTACTCGGCGGGGCGCTGGCCTCGCAATATTGGGGAGCGCTCGACCCGTGCGAGCTGTGCCTGCTGGAGCGCTGGCCGTGGTGCGCGGCGATCGCGATCTCCGCCGCTTTGTGGTTCGCCAGCAACCGGCTGTCGCTGACCGCCGCGGCGGTCTTGCTGGCATTGGTATTCCTCGTGAGCGCCGGGCTCGGTTTCTACCATGCCGGGATCGAATTGCACTGGTTTGCCGGCCCCTCGGCCTGCACCGCGAGCGGCACCGCCGCCACCAACATCGACGAGCTGCGCGCTCAGCTCACGGGCAAGCAGCCGGTCATGTGCGATCAGGTGCAATGGTCGCTGTTCGGCGTCTCGCTCGCCGGCTGGAACGCTCTCGTCTCGCTGGCGCTGGGCGGGTTCTGCGCGATGACCGCGCGCGGCTGTCATTTGCGCTCGGCGGCATGACATGAGCGACATGCCCCGTCCGCCCTACCTCCCCGGCGATCGGCCGGCCGATACCGACACCGCGCGGATGATCCGTGTCGACCAGGCCGGCGAATACGGCGCGACGCGCATCTATCAGGGTCAGCTCGCGGTGCTGCGCCGCGGCCGCGCGGCAGGCGCGATCCGCGAGATGGCCGAGCAGGAACAGCGCCACCTCGCGCTGTTCAACCGCCTTACCACCGCGCGGCGGGTGCGGCCGACCGCGCTGTCCCCGCTGTGGCATGTCGCCGGCTACGCGCTCGGTGCGGCGACTGCGCTGCTCGGCGAACGCACGGCGATGGCCTGCACCGTCGCGGTCGAGGAGGTCATCGACGGTCATTACGCGCGCCAGGCCGAGGCGCTCGCCGACAGCGATCCGGAGCTCACGGCGACGATCGGCGAGGCGCGCGCCGACGAGCTCGCGCATCGCGACACCGCGCTCGCGCACGAAGCCGGCGACGCGCCGGGCTACGCCCTTCTATCGGCCGCCATCAAAGGCGGCGCGCGGCTCGCCATCTGGCTGTCGGAGCGGATCTAGACCACCCCGGCCTGTCGCAGCCGGCCGATCTCGTCGGCCGAGTAGCCGAGCTCGGTCAGCACCGCGTCGCTGTCGGCGCCGATCTCCGGCGCAGGCAAGCGCAATTGACACGGCGCCTCGGCGAATTTGATCGGAAAGCCGAGCATCTTTACCTTGCCGTGGCCAGGATGGTGCTGGGTCACCACCATCTCCTGGTCGATCACCTGCGGGTCGGCGAACACCTCGGCAAGACCCATCACCCGCCCGCACGGCACGCCGGCCGCGTTGAGCAGCGCTATCCAATGATCGGTCGTCTCGGTGACAAGATGCCCCTCGACCAGCGCATTCATCGCCGCTCGGTTCGCGACCCGCAGGTCGTTTGTCGCGAAGCGCGCGTCCTGGCGCAGCTCGGGCATTTGCAGCGCATCGACGAGGCGTTGGTAGGATTGCTCCTGGCTCGGCGCCAGCGCGACCTCGCCATCCTTGGTGCGGAACATGCCGTAGGGACAGACGATCGCATGATCGTTGCCGGTGCGGCGCGGCTCCTCGCCGGTCGCCAAGTGGTTCGCGGCGAGAAATCCGAGGAGGCTGATCATGCCGTTATTGAGGCTCGCGCCGACATGGTCGCCCAAGCCGCTGCGCCCCTTGCACACCAGTCCGGCGCAGACGCCGATCGCGCCGTAAAGCCCGCAGACCAGGTCGGCGATCGGTGGACCGGCACGCAACGGCGGGCCATCGGCCGCGCCGGTGACGCTCATAAACCCGCCCATTGCCTGGGCGATAAAGTCAAAGCTCGGCCGGTCGCGATAGGGACCGCCATCGCCAAACCCGCTGAGGCTGCATGTCACCAGGCCGGGATTGAGCGCCCTGAGCCGCGCCTCGTCGAACCCCATCGCCGCCAGCACGCCGGGTCGGTAGTTCTTGACCAGCACATCCGAGCGCTCGATGAGACGGGCAAGCGCGGCGCGGCCCTCCTCGGCACGCAGGTTGAGGGTCAGCGACTTCTTGTTGCGGTTGAACGCGGCGAAATACCAGGAGAGGCCGTCACGGACGACGCCCTGACCGCGCAGCGGGTCGCCCTGCCCCGGCGTCTCGATCTTGACGACCTCCGCGCCCATGTCGGCCAGCAGCATCGTGCAAAACGGCCCGGCAAGGATGCGCGTCAGATCGACGACCCGGATACCCGACAGCGGCACGCTTACCCCCCACGTTAGATGACACATCCACGCGCAACATAACGGCGCGTGTCGTCGATTCGCCAGAAATCAGCCGCGAACACTCGGCCTTCCGCCCCTTTCCCATTGGTGTCATTGGCGAAAATCGCGCCGCGCCGCCTCCCGTCCGGCAGGACATAAAAGGATCGCATGCGGTCAAGGGAGGGGTGGGTGCCTCGGTCGCGACGTACATCGCATGACGAGACGTCCCGGTATCGCTTCACGTCGTCGGATCTGTTCGCCGTGCTGCTGCTCGTCGGATGGTGCGTGCTCGGCGTTGTAAAAATCTCGCACGATGTCAGCGAATATCGCGGGCAGCAGGCGGCGATGACCGCGTTCGCGACACGCTATCCGGCCGCGGCCCTGCGCCTCTTCTCCCAGCCCGGGACGCCGAGCGCCGAGGTTCCTTATGATCCTGCGCCGGAGCGATGGTTGCTCGGCGAGGTAGCCGGTTACCTGCTGACCTTGGTGGTTGTGGCGCTCGGCTGCCAACGCGTCCGTCGGCCCCGGGTGAATGTCGAGGTGAAGTGGGTTGAAACGCCCGGAGACCGCGCCGCGACACGGCGCCGGGCAAACGGCGTGTCGCCGGGCCCCGCGACGGGAAACGTGGCCGCCGATCGCCTGTCGGTCATCATTTGGAACGATCACGTCGCTCGTCTCGAAAAAGAGCGCGCCTGACCTTACTGCGGGAATTGTCATTGGCGGCGGCGCGACGCACTCTTGCCTCGTGAAAGCGCGAGGAGAGAGGCCGTGCAATCGAGCGTGATCGGCGGGGCGATGCTGCCGCATGCGCCGCAATTCTTCACGATGCCCGAGACCGAGGACCGCGCCACGGTCGAGCGGGTGCGCGCGGTCGCCAAGGAGATCGGCAATCGGCTCAAGGCGCTAAAGCCCGATTTGTGGATCATCTTCGCCAACGACCATGCCGAGCAGTTCTTTCATCAGGTCGCGCCGGCCTTCACCGTCCATACTGGCGGCGAGGCGAAGGGGCATTTCGCCGGCCGCGATTTTCAGTGGCGCGTGCCGGGCGAGATCGGTCTCGACATCGTCCGACAGCTCTACCGCCAGGGATTCGACCCGGCCTTCACCAGTACGATGAAGATCGATTACGCGATGGGCATTCCCCTGACCCATCTCGGCATCGACGACCCCGTCCTGCCGATCTCGATCAACGCCTATCTGCCGCCACAGCCGACCATCGAGCGTTGCTATGCATTTGGCGAGGCGGTCGCGCGGGTCGTGACGGCGCTAGGGCTGCGTACCGCGGTCATCGCCTCGGGCGGGATGTCGCATTTCCCCGGCACCGAGCGCTACGCCGAACCCGACCTCGTCTGGGACGAGGCGGCGCTGGCGCGGCTGGCGACCGGCAACCTTAAATCGCTGATCGGCTACAGCGCCGAGGAGCTCGACCGCGCCGGCAATATCGAGCTGCGCTGCTGGGCGGCGGCGGCCGGGATGCTCGGCGAGCGCAAGCCCGATGTCGTCAGCATGGACCCGAGCTGGCATCACAATTACGCCTCGCTCGGCTGGTGGGGCGGGCCGCCGGCACCGGCCGAATTGCATTACCCGTCGATCAAGCCGGAGCTGGTCGGCCTTATCGAGGCGCTGCATGGGTTGGCGCATGAGGCCGAGCGGCGCACCGAATACCTCGCCGACCGCGCCGCCTACGCCGACCGGTTCGTGCTGACCTCCGAGCAGCGCGCGGCGCTGATCGCGCTCGACCACAAGGCGATCGTCGCGATGGGCACGCACCCGCTGCTGCCGTTCTTGGCGCGCATGCAGGTCGACCGCGCCGGACGATGAGAGAAATCACCCTCGACGACATCGAGAGCCTGGCGGTCGGCGCGTGGATCCTCGGCACCGGTGGCGGTGGCAGCCCGTATCTCGGGCTTCTCAACATGCGCCGGCTTTATGCCGAGGGGCGATGCGTCAAACTGATGTCGCCCTTTGACCTCGCTGACGACGACTGGGTCGCCGTTGTCTCCAACATGGGAGCGCCGCTGGTCGGTCAGGAGCGGCTCGCCGACAGCCGCAACATCGCCCGCGCGGTCGAGATGCAGCAGGCTTACCACGGCTGGAAATTCCGCGCGGTGATGAGCCTCGAGATCGGCGGCAACAACTCGATTCAGCCGCTGATGGCGGCGGCGCATCTGGGGTTGCCAGTAGTCGACGCCGACACGATGGGCCGCGCCTATCCCGAGGCGCAGATGACCAGCGTCGCGGTCGGCGACCTGCGCCCCTACCCCTGCGCGCTCTACGACCCGCGCGGCATCGAGGCGATGGTGACGCAGGTGCCGAATTGGAAATGGATGGAGCGCGCCAGCCGCAAGATCTGCACCGAGATGGGGTCAATCGCCTCGACCTGCAAAGCACCGCGCACCGGCGCTGAGGTCAAGGAATGGGGCATTCATTTCACCACCTCGAAGGCGATCGGCATCGGCAAGCGCGTACGCGAGGCGCAGCGACGCCACGAGGACCCGATCGCGGCGGTGCTCGACGAGGCACAGGGCAAATTGCTGTTTCGCGGCAAGGTGATCGATGTCGCGCGCCGCACGACGGAAGGGTTTCTGCGCGGCACCGCGGTCATCGACGGGCTCGACGAGGATCGCGGGTCGCGGCTCGAACTGGCGTTTCAGAACGAGTGGGTGGTCGCGTGGCGGGTCGACGGTGAGAGCCGCACGCCGATCGCGATGTCGCCCGACCTGATCTGCGTGCTCGACAGCGTGTCGGGAAATGCGTTTGGCACCGAGACGATCCGGTACGGCATGCGCGCCAGCGTCATCGCGCTGCCCGCGCCGCCGGTGTTTCTGACGCCAAAAGGGCTGCAGCATGTCGGCCCGCGCGCCTTCGGCTACGACATCGATTTCCGTTCGGTGTTTGGGTGAGGCGGATCGGCATCGATGTCGGCGGCACCAACACCGATGCGGTGCTGCTCGAAGACGGGCGGGTTGTTCACGCGGTCAAGACGCCGACCACCGAGGACGTGACCGGCGGCATTCTCGCGTCGCTCGATTTGCTGCGGCGCAAGCCCGAGGTCGCACAGGGCCGCATCGACGGCGTCATCATCGGCACGACGCATTTCATCAACGCGGTGGTGCAGCGCCGGCATCTGGGCAAGATCGCGGCGGTGCGGATCGGCATGCCGGCCGCGGCCTCGCTGCCGCCGTTCTGCGATTGGCCGCAGGACCTGGCGGCGCTGGTCGCCGGCGAGGTGTTCATGCTCGAAGGTGGCCATGATTATGACGGCCGCGAGATCATGCCGTTCGCCGAGGCGGAGATGCGCGCGGCGGCGCGGCGCATCCGCGAAGCTGGCATCGGCGCGGTCGGCGTGTCGGCGATCTTCTCGCCGCTCGACCCGTCGCATGAGGAGCGCGCGGCGGCGATCCTCACGCAAGAATGCCCCGACGCGCAGGTGACCCTGTCGCATCGGCTGGGCCGCATCGGCCTGTTGGAGCGCGAGAACGCGGCGCTGCTCAACGCCGCGCTCGGCGACCTGGCGCGGGTGACAATCGAGGGCTTCCGCCGCGCGATCGCCGCAAGCGGCATCGATGCGCCGCTGTTCATCACCCAGAACGACGGCACGGTGATGGCCGCCGAGACCGCGATGGCGCTGCCGGTGATGAGCTTTGCGTCGGGCGCGACCAACTCGATGCGCGGCGCGGCGTTTCTCTCCGGGATCAAGGACGCGATGGTGGTCGATGTCGGCGGCACGTCGAGCGATGTCGGGCAACTGCGCAACGGCTTCCCGCGCGAGGCCAATTCGGTGGTCGAGGTGGGCGGCGTGCGTACCCTCTTCCGCATGCCCGACCTCTATTCGATCGGCCTCGGCGGCGGCAGCATCGTGAAACGCGAACCATTGAACGTGGGGCCGGAGAGCGTCGGCTACCGGCTGACGCAGGAGGCGCTGGTGTTCGGCGGTAGCGCCGTCACCGCGACCGATGCCGCGGTCAAGGCCGGGGTGGTCGCGATCGGCGACGCGGGCCGGCTCGGCGAGCTCTCGCGCGAGACGGCCGGGGCGGTCATGACGCTGGCCAGGGAAAAGCTCGAGGACGCGATCGACCGGATGAAGACCGAGGCGGGCGACGTGACCCTGATCGCGGTCGGCGGCGGTGCGTTTCTCGCGCCCGACCGGATGGCCGGGATCGGCGAGGTGATCCGCGTGCCGCACGGCGATTGCGCCAACGCGGTCGGCGCCGCGGTCGCGCAAGTCAGCGGCGAGACCGACCAGATCTACCGCGACATGACCCGCGCCGAGGCCATTGCCGCAGCCGAGGCGCAGGCCGTCGAGCGCGCCCGCGCCGCGGGAGCCGACCCGGCGACGATCCAGACCATCGAGATCGAGGACATGCCCTTGGCCTATCTGCCGGGCAACGCGCTCCGCGTGCGCGTGCGGGTGGCCGGGGAGATGGCGTCGACGTGACGGCCCGCTTTTAACAGGAGGCAAGCCTCCTGTTACCCTCCTGCTATCGGGCAAAATAACAGGAGGTGAAACGCGCCCGATCAGGAGGCGCAGCAAGCCGAGCAGGCCTCGGAACCAGCCCTTTATCCCTTCCCTCGTTTCCACCGGCTCGCGCCGCATTTTTGGTCTCGTTGTGTCTTGCGTCGCTTTATATGTTCATGATATGTTCGAGAATCAAGTGGTGCGCCGAAATTTGACGCTGAGGAAGTCTTGGCTCGCGCCTCGACTCGACTTTGAGTGAAAATCCCGCCACCATTTAAGCTAATGCCGTCCGGGGTTGGCGCGGGTGCGGAACCACCCGATAGCCCAGCAACCGGGGAGCGGCAGCCGCGTCCTACAGGTTTCCGATGGGCGGCGACGTTGCCCCGGATTTCCCGTAGGAGTTCCACGCGGGCCATTTGAGGCGGTCTAGAACGCTGATGATGGGGCGAATGCACCTGCGAACGACGCCTTAACTCTGTTCGGCAGGGGCCAACACCTCAACCTTTGGGTCGGGGCGCGCCTGCGACCCGGAGGCATTTGGCAATGCGCCATAACCTTCGTGTCACAGTGGACATCAAGATTACGGTCAACGCGGCTTTGTGCCTTGCCGCACTCGCTGAGTTGATCCGCGTTTTGATGGGTTAAGGGACGGGGCTGCCGAGAGGTGGCCCCGTTTCTGACTCGGACTATCGGGTTCAGCCCTTGTGGGCGCGGATTTCAACACTGGCCGCGCCTTTCGCCTCGGCGCGATTCGGCTTATGCGATGTTGGCGGCGTTCAGCGAAGTGCAGTTGCCAGGTGCGATGGCCGGTGGCACTTAAGGCCATTCGGGTGCGGCGCAAACGGGAGCGATGATGATGCGGGTACTGGTATTGGCGGCGGCGGTGAGCGTGGCGTTGGGCGCGCAGGCCTGGGCGACCGACTATTCGAAGATGGATTGCACCGCGAGCGGTTTCGCGAAGGCGTTTCAGGACGGGATGAACGAGACCCCGCAAATGAAGAACTCCAACACCAAGATCGTCAGCATCTCCGATGTCGAAAATGTCGACGCGACGACGGAGCAGCTCACCTGCCGCGGCACCTTCAGGTTCGCCAGCGGCGAAGAGCTCGAGGAGATCTTCTCGATAAAAGACGGGCCTGACGGCCACATGAATCTGAGCTTCAAGGAAGCGAAATAGCGGCCGCCGGTGACGCGCGGCTAGCTCGCGTCGAGTTCGGTATCCCAATAGAGATAGTCGCGCCAGCTATCGTGCAGGTAGTTGGGCGGGAAGGCGCGGCCGTTTTCCTGCAGCATAAAGCTCGACGGCTGCACCGGCCGGTGGCGCGGGTACATCTTGCTCTGCTCGGGGAGGCGGTTCCCCTTGAGCAGGTTGCACGACGAGCAGGCGGTCACGACATTGGCCCAGATCGTCCGCCCGCCCTTGGAGCGCGGCACGACATGGTCAAAGGTCAGGTCGTGCGAGGGGAACGGCTCGCCGCAATACTGGCAGCTGAAACGGTCGCGCAGAAACACGTTGAACCGGGTGAAGGCCGGGTTGCGCGCCGCCTGCACGTATTCCTTCAGCGCGATGACGCTCGGCAGCCGCATCTCCAGCGACGGCGAGCGCACATACGTGTCGTAATGGTCGACGATAAAGACCCGCTCAAGGAAGACCGCCTTGACCGCGTCCTGCCACGACCACAGCGACAGCGGAAAATACGACAGCGGACGAAAATCCGCGTTCAGTACCAGGGCCGGGCAGCTGTCGAGCATGCACTCACCACTAATAGGCCGGCGTTGATTCCAGATAGCATGGGATTGTAACGGATTGTTAGCAGGATCGGGGCCGGGGCGACAAGTTTTCGCGGGCCAAGCTCGTCATTGCGAGCGCAGCGAAGCAATCTCCCGCCGCCTTGGCCCTCTACCGCACAAGATTGCCACGGCGCCCCTCGGGCGCCTCGCAATGACGGCGGTAACTAGCGGGTCGGGACGGGTTTTTCGCCGCGGTAGTCGTAAAAGCCGCGGCCGGATTTGCGGCCGAACCAGCCGGCCTCGACATATTTGACGAGCAGCGGGCAGGGCCGGTATTTCGAATCGGCGAGGCCCTCGTAAAGCACCTGCATCACCGAGAGCGCGGTGTCGAGGCCGATAAAATCGGCCAATTCGAGCGGCCCCATCGGGTGATTCGCGCCAAGCTTCATCGCCGTGTCGATCGCCTCGACGGTGCCGACGCCCTCATAGAGCGTGTAGACCGCCTCGTTGATCATCGGCAGCAGGATGCGGTTGACGATAAAGGCCGGGTAGTCCTCGGAGGCGACCGGGGTCTTGCCGAGCTTGACGACGAGGTCGTGGGTGGCGGCAAAGGTCGCCTCGTCGGTGGCGATGCCGCGAATGAGCTCGATGAGGCTCATCGCCGGCGCCGGGTTCATGAAATGCATGCCGATGAACTTGCCCGGCCGGTCGGTCGCCGAGGCGAGCCGGGTGATCGAGATCGACGAGGTGTTGGTGGCGATCAGCGTCTCGGGCTTCAGCTTGGGGACGAGCTGCTTATAGACCTCGCGCTTCACGTCCTCCTTTTCGGTCGCCGCCTCGATGACCATGTCGCGGTCGCCAAAGGCGGTGAAGTCGGTCGTGGTGTGGATGTGCTTGAGCGCGATGGCCTTTTCGGCCTCATTGATGCGGCCGCGCGCGACCTGACGGCCGAGATTGGCGTCGATCGTCTCCATCGAGCGGGCCAGCACGTCGCTGTTGACGTCGGCCAGCACCACATCGAGCCCCGCGAGGGCACAAACATGGGTGATGCCGCGCCCCATCTGCCCGGCGCCGACGACGCCGATGCGGGTGAGTTCCATCACTGCTGGCGCTTGGCGAGCTCGGCGTCGAGCTCGGGGAGAACCTTGAACAGGTCGCCGATAAGGCCGTAATCGGCGATCTGAAAGATCGGCGCTTCCTCGTCCTTGTTGATCGCGACGATGACCTTCGAGTCCTTCATGCCGGCCAGATGCTGGATCGCGCCGGAGATGCCGACCGCGATGTACAGCTCCGGTGCAACAATCTTGCCGGTCTGCCCGACCTGGTAATCGTTGGGCACAAAGCCCGCATCGACCGCGGCGCGCGAGGCGCCGACTGCGGCGCCAAGCTTGTCGGCGACCGCTTCGAGCAGGTGGAAATTATCGCCCGACTGCATGCCGCGCCCGCCGGAGATGATGACGCGGGCGGCGGTCAGCTCGGGCCGCTCGGATTTCGACAGCTCGGCCTTGACGAACTCGGAGAGGCCGGCGGAGCCAGGGCCGCTCGCCGGCTCGATCGCCGCGCCGCCGCCCTCGCCCTCGACCGGCGGAAAAGCGGTGCTGCGCACGGTGATGACCTTGACACCGTCCTTCGACTGCACGGTGGCGAGCGCGTTGCCGGCATAGATCGGCCGAACAAAGGTGTCCTGCGAGACGACGCCGGAAATGTCGGAAATCTGCATCACATCGAGCAGCGCGGCGACGCGCGGCATCAGGTTCTTGCCTTGCGTCGTCGCCGGCGCGAGCAGATGCGAATATTGCGGCGCGAGGCCGATGACGAGCGGCGCGACATTCTCGGCGAGGCCGTGGCCGTAAGCCGCGTCGTCGGCGATCAGCACCTTGGCGGCGCCGGCGACCTTGGCCGCGGCATCGGCCGCCGGGCGGCAATCCTGGCCGGCGACGAGGATATGGATATCGCCCGCCCCGGCCTTGGAGAGCTCGGTGGCGGCGGCGACGGCGTGGAGGGTCGCGGGCTTGAGCGACTTGTTGTCGTGTTCGGCGATGACGAGGACCGGCATCAGATGACCCTCGCCTCGGTCTTGAGTTTGGTGACCAGCTCCTCGACCGAGCCGACCTTGACGCCGCCCTGGCGCTTTGCCGGCTCCTCGACCTTCAAGGTGATAAGGCGCGGACTGACATTGACGCCGAGATCGTCGGGGCTGACGACGTCAATCGGCTTTTTCTTGGCTTTCATGATGTTAGGCAGCGATGCATAACGCGGCTCGTTAAGTCGAAGATCGGTGGTGACGACCATCGGCAGCTTCAGCTTGATGGTCTCGAGCCCGCCATCGACCTCACGGGTGACCTCGGCATCGCCGGAGCCAATCGCGACCTTTGAGGCGAAGGTGGCCTGCGGCCAGCCGAGCAGCGCGGCCAGCATCTGGCCGGTCTGGTTGCAATCGTCGTCGATCGCCTGCTTGCCGATGATGACGATCTCCGGGCTTTCCTTCTGAATCACGGCCTTCAAAAGCTTGGCGACCGCGAGCGGCTGCAGCTCGACATCGGTCTGCACCAGCACGCCGCGATCGGCGCCCATCGCCAGCGCCGTGCGGATCGTCTCCTGGCATTGCTGGATGCCGCAGGAGACCGCGATGACCTCCTCGACCGTGCCGGCCTCGCGCAGGCGCAACGCCTCCTCGACAGCGATCTCGTCAAACGGGTTCATCGACATCTTCACATTGGCGGTCTCGACCCCGGTGTGATCCGCTTTGACGCGAACCTTCACGTTGTAGTCGACCACCCGCTTTACCGCGACCAGCGCTTTCATTGGGCTTTAGTCCCTCGGTCCTCTAACGAATTGGGGCGCGAATTGTGCACGCGCCCGCGATGAAGGCAAGGTTGAAGGCTGCATTGGCTGGGTTGCGTGGTTCGAGACGCCGCCTGCGGCGGCTCCTCACCATGACGAGCATTTTTTATGGCTCGAAACCCGGTCATCCTGAGGAGCGCCCAGAGGGCGCGTCTCGAAGGGCGCAAGAACACCAGCGGCTACAGCAGTTGGCGGGCCTGGACGATTTTCCAGAAGGTGTTCTTGTGGGCGATCTTGTCGTTGCGATCGAAGGTGTAGATGTCGCAGCCCTGGTAGTTGAGGTCTTCGCCGTCGCCGCCCTTGCCGCGCACGGTCCACACCGAGATCGCACGATTGGCGTCGGGTGCGAGGATGTATTCCTCGTTTTCCCAACGCATATTGGGGATCTGCACAAAGCGGTCGGCGAGCGCTTTGCGAATGACGGCCTTGCCTTGCAAGGTGCGGCCGACCGGCTCAGGCCCGCGCGACAGGCAGAACACGCCGTCCTCGGCAAAGAACGAGACGATGCGATCGACATCGCGGCTGTTGAACGCCGCGGAGATCGCCTTCATCAGTTCGAGCGTAACCATCGGGCTTTCCTTCCTCGTGTCGTTCCGGCGAAGGCCGGAACCCACCCATCCGCTGTCTCTGGCCCGGGAAAGTGGGTCCCGGCTTCCGCCGGGACGACATCTATGCAGAAGATGTAATCGATTATCAAATGGACACCCGCACGACGCCGGGCCGCAGCGCATGACCGAAGTCGCCGATTTTCTCGTAATCATCCCGACGTTCCGGCGGCCGCAAACGCTTCGGGCAGCGATACTCAGCGCGCAAAGCCAGACCGGGGTCACCAAGCGAATTGTCGTGGTCGACGACAGTCCAGAGGGATCGGCTGACGAAGTCGTCCGATCGTTTCCTGGGGTTATCTACCTGAAGAATCCGGAACCGTCAGGGGGGTGGCCCGGCCGGGTTCGCAATTACGGGTTCGCAGCGACTCGCAAGATGGAGATCGGCGCCAAATACCTCCACTTTCTCGACGATGATGACGCCGTGGCCGAGGGCTATTACGCAAACGTCAAAGAGACCTTCACCAAAGACCGGCGCATCGGTGTCGTTTTCGGCATCTTGCGGCCGACCTGCCGTTTTTCCGATGATCCGGAAATCCGGCAGCGCCAGGAGCAGCATCTGCAAAATCTCGGCGAGTGGCGGATCATGGTCGCGCGCCAGCCCTGGCTCTATGACAGCATCCCGGCCGTGCGCGGCTGGCTCTTCTCACTCCACGCGATGTTCGGGCCCGAGATGTTCCTGTGCAGCGGCGGCGTGGTGCGCCACGAACATTTCATGGCACTGGGCGGCTTTCCCGACATCCGGATCACCGAGGACTTTGCGTTCTTTACAAAGGCTATTCGCCACTTTGGCGTCCGCTTTCTCAAACGCGAAGCCGTCGCCTATGGGGTGGGCGAGGCGGAGTCGCTTTGGACGCCGCTCGACCTGCGCGGCCGGGCCAAGATGGCGCACATGAAGGAGTTCCTGGAAACGCTCAGGCTGCGGCAGCAACAGCTGCAAACCGAGCTCGGTGAATCGAGGTACAATCTCTTGAAACGAATTTTCGGCGCTGAACAATCGTTGCTGGAACGCTGGGCGATCCCGGCGCTTGAGCGCAGGGGTTACTTCAACGATCTCTATCACATGACCGCTCCCGATCGGTTCGCCAAAGGCGCCGGACCCGGCGCCTTCCCGCCTGTGATCAGCCGGCCGACCCCATTTTGAGCGCGCGCGAGACGACAGGGTTTCCGCCTATCGGGCCGGAAAGGCTCGCATACGGCAAGAAGCCCAGCCAATTCGGCTTGCTCCGGCTGCCGGGGGACGTCGTGACGGCGCCGATCGTCGTGCTGATACACGGTGGATGTTGGGTCAAGGAGTATGGGGACCTAACGATGATGGAGCCGCTGGCGGCTGATCTGGTGAGCCACGGGTATGCCGTCTGGAACCTTGAATATCGCGGGGTCGACGAACCGGGCGGCGGGTATCCGGGCACCTTTACCGACGTCTCCAATGGCCTGGATCATCTGCGCCATCTGCGGTCGCAATTCTCCATTGACCTCGAGCGGGTCGCCATCATCGGCCATTCCGCGGGCGGACATCTCGCGCTGTGGGCCGCCGCCCGCCGGCGGCTGCCTCCCGCGAGCGGCCTTGCCGCCGCCAATCCGCTGCCTGTCGCGGGCGTGGTAGCGATCGCCGGCCTGAACGATCTCGCGGCTTATCACGATCATGGCCCAGGCCCCGGCGCGACTGGTGTGATCGACGGGCTGGTCGACGGTTCGCGCGCCCGACGTTTTGCCGACACTTCGCCCGCCGAGCTACTACCGATAGGCGTGCCGCAACTCGTCGTATCCGGTGACGCCGACGAGCTCGTACCGCTGGAGTTCGGCGAGGCCTATGTCCAACGAGCGAGAGCCGCAGGCGATCGCGCGACGGCGCTCGTCTTTCCGGGCGCCGATCATTTCACGCTGATAAATCCGGCATCGGCCGCGTGGCAGCAGATCCGCGCGCAACTGCCCACGCTGTTATAGCAACGCGATCAGGATGCGGCCTTGTCGTCGCGGGTAAGGCCCGGGCGCCACAACACGTCGCTTGCGCCGTTGCCGTTCAAGCGGCGGCTGAATACGAACAGGTGGTCGGACAGCCGGTTGAGATACTTGATCGCCTCGGGGTTGACCGGCTCGGCGGCGGCGAGCGCGCAGGTGAGACGCTCGGCGCGGCGGGTCACGGTGCGCGCGAGGTGGAGATAGGCCGCGGCCGGCGAACCCCCGGGCAGCACAAAGGAACTCAGCGGCGCGAGCGCGGCATTCATGCGATCGATCTCGGTTTCGAGCCGCTTCACCTGCGCGGCGACGATGCGCAGCGCCCCCGCGGCGCGCCGACCATCTTCGGGGGTGCAGAGATCAGCGCCGAGATCGAACAGATCGTTCTGGATGCGCGCCAGCATCGCATCGTCGTCGCCGACGGTGTGGAGGCGCGCGAGG
Source organism: Allostellaceae bacterium (assembly GCA_035570495.1). Taxonomy (GTDB): domain Bacteria; phylum Pseudomonadota; class Alphaproteobacteria; order ATCC43930; family CGMCC-115725; genus DATARH01. The sequence continues at coordinate 17,195 of DATMLO010000088.1, forward strand.
CCGAGCGCCGCATTAGCCTCGTCGACCGTGCCGTAGGCCTCGACCCGCAACGATTGCTTCGCCACGCGCGTGCCGTCGCCGAGCGAGGTTTTGCCCTTGTCGCCGCCGCGCGTGTAGATGCGGGTGAGCTTTACCATCTGCGGTCGCGCTACTAACGGTTCGACGCCATCATCATCAGGATCGCCAGTACCACCAGCGCCACCGCCTGCATGATGACGCGCAACTGCATGAGCTTGTTGGAGCGGCGCGGGTTGCCGCCCTTCAGCATCGTCGCGACGCCGAAGCCGAGCGCGCCCAGCACCCCGAGCATCGCCAGCACGAGAAGTATCGTCAGAAAGACATGCATCGCGGCATCATAGCGCCGATCGGCAAAATAACCACCGGAGGCCCCATGACCCCAACCGACTTGGCAAAGGCGCTTTCGGCGACGGGCCGGCTCAGCATCCCCTATCGCGACCCGTTCAGCCCGGAGCGGCCGCTGATCCTCGAATGCTACCGGCCCGCCAGTCACACGACCGACACGCCGGTCGTCATCGTGCAGCACGGGCAAAGTCGAAACGGCCGCGACTATTGCGACGCGTGGGTCCCGATCGCCGATAAGGCTGGGCTGCTGGTCGTGGCGATCACCTTCCCGGCGGAAGGCTGGCCGGACGCCCTCACGTACAATAACGGGCATGTGCTCGACGCGGAGGGCGCGGTTCGTCCGCGCGAAAACTGGTCACAGGCGATCCCCGGCCGGGTCTTCGGGCTGCTGCGCGACGGCGGGGTCACGCGGCGACCGGGCTTTTATCTGTGGGGCCATTCGGCCGGCGGGCAGTTCGTCCACCGGCTGCTGGCGACCCAGCCGCACGGCATCCTCGAAGCGGTCGGCGCCGCCAACTCGGGCTGGTACACGCTGCCGACGCTCGACCTTCCCTACCCCGAAGGCTATGGCCGCATCGGCCTGACGCTCGACGACATCAAACGGCTGCTGACCTACCCACTGGTGATCTTCGCCGGCGACCGCGACATCAACAGTAGCGACGCAAACCTGCCGCGAAACGACGCGGCGATGGCGCAGGGGCCGCACCGCTTCGCACGAGCGCATTTCTTTGTGAAGCGCGCTCAAGAAGAGGCCACAAGGCTCGGCATCGTCTGCAACTGGCGGGGCCTGGTGGTGCCAAGCGTCGCGCACGAAGGCATGCGCATGGCAGACTTTGCCGCGCGCTACTGGTTCGCGACCTAAAGGGCGGCGACCAAGCGCTCGATCTTGTCCAGCGCGCCGTCGGCGATGCCGAGCTCTTCGAGATGGCGCACGGTGTTGGCGAGGTAATCGCGGCCGGTGCCGCGATCGCCCTTTGATGTGGCGATGATGCGCGCCGCGACCTCCGGCGCGAGGCGGCCGGCATAATCGCGCGAGTCGCGCCGCACGGTGAAGGCGTAACCCGGCGTGGCCCCCCGCGCGGTGACGATGCGCACCGGGGTCATGTGATAGACAAAGCCGGTCATCTCGCGCGTCCACAGGTAATCGATGTCGGCGGCGAGCGTTTCCGTGGCGAGGCGATAGGCGATGCCACGGCACGACCCGCCCCGGTCGAGGCCCAGCACCAGGCCCGGCTTCTCGCGTGTGCCGCGATACTCGGGCGAATAGAGGCAGAAGCCGCGATGCCAGCCGTAAACCCGCGCCGACAGCCGCTCGGCAAAGCGGATCTCCGGGTTCCACATCAGCGAGCCGTAGGCGAAAACCCAGACCGGCTTGCTGGCCGCGCGCAGATCGATGACCCAGCCCGGCATCGGGTCGATCGGATAGGGCGAGATGAGGACGGGTTCGGCGGGAGTCATCGGCGTGTCAGGGCGAGACAAAGCGACGGGTTTAGCTGCCCTGCGCCCGCGATGCCAGCATCTGGCGCTCTTCCTCAGGCACCGATCCCCAGCGTCTCACTGTTCAGCCAGCCGTTCAGCGGCGCACGGGAGCGCGTTCGAGCCATCAACCGGTCGAGGCTTGCGACATCCGGGCGCTCGGCGCCATGCGCGTAGTAATGAATGATGCGCGCCCCGGCGAAATATTCCGGTGACACCGTCACCCGCGCGTTGAACCGGTCGTCAAGAATTTCCGGAATGAGCCCGAGCACGTTCATGGTGTGGTTGAAAGCCGGCTGATCGGCGGGGTTGTCTACCGTGGCGTGATATTCGAGCCAGTTCGCGTGCCACAAGCGCCCAAACTCGTGCGCCTCAACGCAATCTCTCCAGAACACCACGCCGTTGTTGAGATAGGTGCGGGTCGGATACGGCCAGCCGAGGCGCTGAAATCCCGGTATGACCCAGGCCGGGAACCCGCCCGACGGGTCGTCGCGATTGCGATCGACGGCGGCGGCAAGCGGCGCGCGACGACGACAAATTTTATCGAGCGCGCCGATCACCACCGTGTCGGCGTCGAGATAGAGAAAATCGCCCTCCATCGCACTGCGTATTTGCGTCTTTACGAAGCGGCTGCGGACTCGCGGCGAACCCGCAAATCCGCCAACTGAGCGCACGGAAATCGAACCGTCGCGCGGCCAGCGCCCCTCGGCGCGAACAGCGGCGAGGCTCTCGTCATCGGTCAGGATCGTCACGCGTGCCGACGGGTGCACCCGTTTCAAAGACGCGATCGAGACTGCCGCCAGATCGCAATAGCGGGGATCACCATCGGTCGACAGCACGTAGCAGACCGCGATTGGCGCGCGATGAACTCGCACTCGCTCGAACAGCCGCTCGCGCACCATTCGCCCAAATCGAAAAAACATGTCAGCGCCCGCGGTCGCCGTTCACATTTGTTAATGATCGCGGAATCGCGGACCGATCGCCGCCGAAATTTACGCGTTTCAACCCAAGCGGGGCGAAAACGGGGCCCAGAAGCGCCATTGCGAACAGCGACGCGACGAATCAACGTCGGCGGAGGCGCATAATTCGGACAATTAAGGTCTAGTCGTCCCAGACCTTTTTGGGCATCGGCAGGTCGGCGAAATCGGTCTCGGCGAGCGGCCGGTCGGCGGCGATGCCGTGCATGCCGAGCAGCATCACCCATTGCCGGCTGTGCTGGCCGATATGCCAGGTCGCGCGCTCCATGACCTCGTGCAGCTTTTGCCGGCCGTAATAGGTGTCGACCTCAGCCTGCGCGTCCTTGTCCGGGGTGGCCGCCCACCACTCCGTGACCTTGGTCTTGACCCCGCTGCCATAGACCGTGAGCGCGGCGGTCGAGGCCATCTCGGCCGGGTCTTTCACCTCGCCCGGCATCGCATTGGCAAAGAACGCGCCGCCGGCGACCTCGGTGAAGGCCTCGCAGATGCGGAACATGTGATGCGCGAGGCGGCCGTAGGCTCGCGGCCGGCCCGGGGTCAGTGTTTCGAGCTGGTCGTCGGGCATTTGCGGGATCATGCGCAGCGCCGCGTCGATATAGAGCTGCATGCGCGCGTAGAGCTGCGCTGGCGACAACACCGGCCCGGCCTTTTCGTCGAGCTTCAGGAATTCGACGACCTGGGCGATGTTTTGCGCGAAGACGAACTTGTCGCCGCGCGACAACACGGGGATCGAGCGGGCGCCGAGGCGCTGCAACTCAGCCCAGCCGGCCGCGTCAGTGAGGATATTGATCGATTCGAACTCGATCCCACGGACCGAGAGAAACTCCTTGAGTCTCAGGCAGCTGGTTCAGCCAGGCTGCCAGAACGCCTTCAGTGGCGCGGTCTCGGCCATTCCTCATCCCTCGCGAATTACGGGCGTCATGTTCGCAGCCTCGGCATGACGGCGTCAACCGCCCGGAACGCATAGCCCTGACGCATGGCGCGTCAGCCCCGGCGCAAGAAGCGGATGGAGAGCGGGCGCGACCTCGCTATGATCGCGCGTGACAAGAAAAAACGCCCCTCACCCGCGAGTCCCCCGATGCCCGACGACAGCATAGGCGAGGTTGGCAGCACACAGCGGCGGTCGAGGACATGGCGACGCTCGAAGAGATCGGCGATTTGGCGCTGAAAGGATTGAGCCAAGCGGTCGCGGTCTTCAACGTCACGGCTTAGGCGGCTTCTGGCGCGACGCCGGGGTCGCCGCTATAACCCGTCGATGCGCCGCTCGACGGTCTTCCGCCTCGCGGGCGCCCTCCTGGTGATCGGGTTCGGCGTCTACAGCGTCTATTGGTGGATCGCCGCCGGCAAGATCAAGGAAGCGGCGACGGCGTGGCAGGCAACCGCGCACGCGCAGAAGATCGACGCGTCGTGGCAGACGATCCGGGTCGCCGGCTTTCCTCTCACATTCCGGCTCGAACTCGGCGATGTCGTGCTCAAAGACGGCGCCAGCAACCCGCCGAGCGAGCTCGACGCGCCGACCCTGACGGCGAGCCTCAGGCCGTGGAATTTCCGCGTGTTCTGGCTTGATGCGCCGGATGGGCTCAGCACCACGCTGGGCAGCGCGGCGGCGCCGCTCGCCAAGGTCACGGCGCAACAAGGGAGCGGCGCCATCGCGGTGGCGGATGACGGGGGCGCGACGATCTGGCTATCGCTTTACCGGGCGAAGTCGAGCGCGATGACCGAGCTCGGCGCGCGTGCGGTCCACGCCTGGCTGACCCTGCCGCCCGGCGCGGCGGCGACACATTCCGACGCTGGGCTCGGCTTTGCGCTCGATATCGCCGACCTCGGTTTGCCGGCCGCGCCTCCCGGACTCAGCGCGACGGTCGCGGAGCTCGGTTTTGGCGTGACCTTGATGGGCGATTTCCCGGCCGGCCCGCTGCGCCAAGCCGCCCAGCAATGGCGCGCGAATGGCGGCACCGTCGAGCTCGACCATCTCGACCTGCGCTGGGGCGACATGCAGATCAACGGCTCGGGCACGCTGGCGCTCGACAACGATCTTCAGCCGATCGGCGGTCTCTCCGGCGGCGTTTCGGGGTTCGATCAGTTGTTGAACGGCCTCGTCGCGGCGGGCCGGATCAAGGCGAGCGACGCGCGGGTCGCCCGGCTGGCGCTGGCGCTGATGGCCAAGACCGGCCCCGACGGCAGACCGGAGATCGCTGCCTCGCTGACCATCCAGAACGGCGAACTGTATCTCGGCCCGGCGAAGCTCGGGCCGGCGCCACGGATCGATTGGTAGGTGCGTCCTTCGAGACGCGCCCTTTTGGGCGCTCCTCAGGATGACGGGCTTTCTTGATGCCGCACCAACATCACCGTCATGGTGAGGAGCCGCCGAGGGTGGCGTCTCGAACCACGCACTACCGAAATGCAGCCAACTAGGCCTGTTTGGCCTCGATGATCGAGCGGCGGATCGCGCGGGTGCGGGTGAACCAGTCGTGCAGCGTGTCGCCGTCGCCGCGGCGGATCGCCCGCTGCAGCGCCGTCAGGTCTTCGCTGAAGCGCTGCAACAGCTCCAGCACCGCCTCGCTGTTGGCGAGGAAGATGTCGCGCCACATGACGGGATCGGACGCGGCGATGCGGGTGAAGTCGCGGAAGCCGCCGGCCGAGTAGGCGACGACCTCGGATTGCAGATCCTGGCCCAGTTCGGTCGCGGTGCCGACGATCGTGTAGGCGATCAGATGCGGCAGATGCGAAGTCGCCGCCAGCACCTTGTCGTGATGCTCGGCCGGCATCTCGACGACGCGCATTTTGGCGAGCCGCCAAAGCGCCGTCATCTTCGCGACCGCCTCCGGCGCCGTCTCGGGGAGCGGGGTCAGGATGCACCAGCGGTCGGCGAACATCTCGGCGAAGCCGGCCTCGGGGCCGGAATGCTCGGTGCCGGCGACCGGGTGGCCGGGCACGAAATGCACGGTTTTGGGCAGCGCCGGCGCGATGTCGCGGATCGCGGCCTGCTTGACCGAGCCGACATCGGTGACGATCGCACCCGGCTTCAGCGCCGGGGCGATCTTTTTCGCGAGCTCGGCGTAGGCCGAAAGCGGCGTCCCCAGCACGACGAGATCGGCATCCGCGACGGCCGCCACGGGATCGTCGGTGGTCTCGTCGGCGATCTTGAGGCGGCGCACCGCCTCCAGCGTCTCGGCGCGACGCGCGCAAGCGACAATATGCGTCTCGGGGTTGTCGCGGCGGATGACGCGCGCCAGCGACGAGCCGATCAGCCCGATCCCAATGATCGCGACCCGGTCGAACAGCGGCTCACCCATCAGGACGCCATGAATTCGGTAAGGACAGTAACGACCTTTTCGTTTTCGTCAGCCATGCCGACCGTGATGCGGATGTGGTTGGGCAGACCGTAGCCGTTCATCTTGCGGGTGAGGATGCCGCGCGACTGCATGAACGCGAAAGCCGCCGTCGCGCTGTGCGGGCCGCTCTCGGCGAAACGCGGCAGGACGAAATTGCCGACGCTCGGGGTCGGGTCGAGGCCCAGCGCGGCGAGCCGCTCGTTGAGCCAGGGCTGCCAGCGATCGTTGTGCGCGCGCGCCTTCTGCAGCGCCTCGGTGTCGTTGAGCGCGGCGACCCCGGCGGCAAGCGCGGCGGCGCCGACATTAAACGGGCCGCGAATGCGGTTGAGGACGTCGGCGATCGCCGGTGGGAAATAGCCCCAGCCAAGGCGGAGGCCGGCAAGCGCGAAAATCTTCGAGAATGTCCGAAGCATCACCACATTGTCGGCCGCATCGACCAGCTTGATCCCGGGCTCATAGTCGTTGCGGTTGACGAACTCGGCATAGGCGGCGTCGATCGCCAGCACCACATTCGACGGCAACCCGGCATGCAGCCGCGCCATCTCCCGCTCCGAGAGGTAGGTGCCGGTCGGGTTGTTCGGGTTGGCGATAAAGACCAGCCGGGTCTTGGGCGTTACCCGCGCGAGGATCGCGTCGACATCGGCGGTAAGGTCGCGCTCGGGGGCGGCGACCGGGGTCGCGCCGACCGCCTGCGCCCCGATGGGATACATCAGAAAGCCATGACGGCTGTAGAGCACCTCGGTATCGGGACCGGCATAGGCGCGCTGCAGCAGACCGATCAGCTCATCGGAGCCAGAGCCGCAAACGATTCGTGCCGGGTCGAGCCCGTAATGCTCGCCAAGCGCATGGCGCAGCTCGTCGGCCGAGCCGTCGGGGTAACGATGGATCTCGCCGGCGAGCGCGCGGTAGGCGGCGATTGCCTTAGGGCTCGGCCCCAGCGCGCTCTCGTTGGAGGCGAGCCGGATCGGCCGCTCCACGCCTTCGAGCTTGGCGTCGCCGCCGATATAGGGGGCGATGTCGAGGATGCCCGGCCCGGGCACCGGGCCATGCGTCGCGCTCATCGGGTCAGTTCCGCCCACTGGCGTTCTGGGTCAGCGGCACGGCGTAGCAACCTATCGTCCACAGCCTCAACAGATCGCCGCCGAGCTGTCCGCGCAATCGTTCGAGCCGCGCGTCCTCGCGGGTCACAAAGCCCTCGACCTCGAGCAGCGTGTTGGTCGTTCCACCCTGTCCGTAAGAGCAGACGAAGGTGCAGGTCATCTTGAGCCCGGTCAGCGCCAAGGTGAACCGGCTGTGGCTGATTTCGACCGCGTTTTCGGTGGCGAGCAGGGTGCGGTCGCTGCCGCTCGGTTGCGGTGCGCCATAGCCGATCACCAAAGCATCGCCGTCCGAGCGCGCGTTGCCGCGCGGGCCGAACGGCAGGCGGGCGACAACCCGCGGCCTGTCCTCATCTTGCGACAGCAGGTGCACCCACCACGGATCGTCTTCACCATCCTGCGGCATTGGCAGCACAGCCACCGTGACACTGCGCTCGGTGACTGCGCGGATCGCCTGCATCGTCGTCCGATATTCGGTCAGCGGCATGTGGGCGCCGAAATGGTCGCGCGCAATGTCCCAGACTCCCAAACCGTTCGGCGGCACAAAAGCGCCGACCGCGAAGGGGCCCTCGTGCCGCACGGCCGTGCCCAGCAGCTCACGCCACATTCGCACCAGCGTGCCAAGCGGCAGCTCGCCACCGTTGCGTTCAACCAGCCGGCGAATGATCGCGGCCTCACGTGAGGGGATATAAGTCGACGCCCCGGTCTTTTCCCGCATCGCGCCGACCTGGCCGACAACTTCTAAGCGTTCGACCAGTAACTGAAGCAAATTGTCGTCAATCCGGTCGATCTGGCGGCGCAATTCTTCGAGTTCGGACTGAGTCGACAACATGATACCAATCGCGCTCCGAGGGGCGATAGTAGTAGGGTCAGCGAATCGCGAAATCAAACGAAACCGTTGACATGCCAGCCGCGCGATACCTACCTACGCTACCTCCGCCCTTCGCCGCGAATGATCGCGGCGCGGGCGAATTGTTTTAGAGGCTTGCCAGAGGCCCAAGGGCAATATCGTGCCATCCGCGGTCAACCCACGCATCTTGCGGCGTCCCGATGCCGATTGGCCGGGTCATCGGCTCCTCGTGCGCGAGCCGTTGCGCCTCGATTGCGGGGTCGACTTCGGGCCGTTCACGATCGCTTACCAGACCTATGGCCGACTCAATGCCGACAAGTCCAACGCGATCCTCATCTGCCACGCGCTGACCGGCGACCAGTATGTCGCCGACCCGCACCCGATCACCGGACATCCCGGCTGGTGGATGACCATGGCGGGGCCGGGACTGGTGCTCGACACCGACCGCTATTTCCTCATCTGCGCCAACGTGCTGGGCGGCTGCATGGGGACGACCGGGCCAAAGGACATCGACCCGGCGACCGGCAAGCCCTACGCGATCTCGTTCCCGGTCATCACCGTGCGCGACATGGTGCGAGCGCAAAAGCGCCTCATCGAGCATCTCGGCATCGATCAGCTGTTTTGCGTGATCGGCGGCTCGATGGGCGGCATGCAGGTGCTCGAATGGGCGGCGAGCTATCCTGACAATGTCTTCGCGGCGGTACCGGTGGCGAGCGCGGCGCGGCATTCGGCGCAGAACATCGCGTTTCACGAAGTCGGCCGCCAGGCGATCATGGCCGATCCCGACTGGTGCGACGGCGAATATCTCGAAGCGGACAGACGCCCAGCGCGCGGGCTCGCCGTGGCCCGCATGGCGGCGCATATCACCTATCTGAGCGAAGCGGCGCTGCACCGCAAATTCGGCCGCAACCTGCAGGACCGGAACGCCGTCACCTGGGGGTTTGACGCCGACTTCCAGGTCGAGAGCTATCTGCGCCACCAGGGAAGCACTTTTGTCGACCGGTTTGACGCCAACTCCTATCTCTACATCACGCGGGCGATGGATTATTTCGACCTCGCGGCGGAGCACGGCGGGTCGTTGCCCGAGGCGCTCGCCGGGGCAAGCTCGCGCTTCTGCATCATCTCGTTCACCAGCGACTGGCTGTTCCCGACCAGCGAGAGTCGCGAACTGGTGCACGCGCTCAACGCCGTCGCGGCGAATGTTAGCTTTGTCGAGATCGAGACCGACAAGGGCCACGATGCGTTCCTGCTGCACGAGCCGGAGCTGTTCGAGACGCTGCACGGTTTTCTGAACGGCTGCGCCGAGCATCGCGGCCTGCCGCACGCCTGACATGAGCGCCGCCACCACGGCACCGCTCGGCTATGCCGCGCCGGAAAGCTCGACCGCGGCGCGCGACCGGCTCCGCCGCGACCTGCGCATCATCGCCGACATGATCGAGCCCGCGGCGCGGGTGCTCGATATCGGCTGCGGCGACGGCGCGCTGCTCGGCTACCTGGCGAGCGAGAAAGGCGTCGACGCGCGCGGCGTCGAGCTGAGCCAGCACGGGGTGAATGCCTGCGTCACCCAGGGCCTGTCGGTGATCCAGGGCGATGCCGACAGCGATCTCGACTTCTATCCGGCGGGCGCGTTCGATGTTGTCGTGCTGAGCCAGACCCTGCAAGCGACGCGGCAGCCGCGTCGCGTGCTCGAGACGCTGATGCGGATCGGCAAGCGGGCGATCGTGTCGTTCCCCAATTTTGGCTTCTGGCGGGTTCGCGCGGGCTTGGCGCTGCGCGGCCGCATGCCGGTCACGGGGCTACTCGACCATCAGTGGTACGATTCGCCCAACATCCATCTCTGCACGATCCGCGACTTTGTCGCGCTGTGCGACGAGATCGGCGTGCGGATCGAAAAAAGCGTCACACTCGACCGCTACGGTCGTCCGTTCGCGCTCGATCCGCGCGGGTCGCTGGCGAACCTGCTGGCCGAACAGGGCGTCTTTGTGCTGACCAAGGGAAGCGGAGCGTGACCCCGATGCTGGTCGCCCAGATCACCGACACGCATATCCTCGCCGCCGGCAAGCTCTATCATGCGCCGCGCGCGGCGATCCCGCCGTCCGATCCGGGCTGGAGCCATATCGACACCGCGGCGTGCCTCAGCCGAGCGATCGACGAACTCAACGCGCGCTCGCCGCGGCCCGACGTCATCGTCGTCACCGGCGACCTCACCGATCACGGCGGCTTGGAAGAATACGCCAATCTGCGCGCGATCCTCGACGCGGCGCGGATGCCGGTCTACGTGATCCCCGGCAACCACGATGCGCGCGACGCGCTGCGCGCCACGTTCGCCGACAAGGGGTATTTCCCGGCTGAGGGTTTTCTGCATTACGCGGTCGACGGCTACCCGCTGCGCATCGTTGCGCTCGACACGCATATCCCCGGCAGCCATGACGGCGAGCTCTGCGCCGAGCGGCTCGCCTGGCTCGACCGCACGCTGGCCATGGCACCGGCCAAGCCGACGCTGGTGATGATGCATCACCCGCCCTTCCCGACGGCCATCGAGCACATGGACCGCCACGCGCTGCTCGACCCGGCCGCGTTCGCCGAAATGGTGCGGCGGCATCCGCAGATCGAGCGCATCCTCTGCGGGCATCTGCACCGCACGATCGACCACCGTTTTGCCGGGACGATCGCCGGCACCTGCCCGTCGACCGCACACCAACTGGTGCTCGACACCAATCCTGGCGCGCCGGCCGAGTTCTGCTTCGAGCCGCCGGGCTATCAGCTGCATCTATGGCGCGACGGGGTGGGCCTTGTCAGCCACACCGCGGTCTTCGGCGACTGGCCCGGCCCCTACCCGTTCCGCGCGCCGCCGCGCTGACTAATGGCCGGGCACCAGGCGCCCGGCTGCCGGAGCGTAGCCGAGCCGGCGGCGTGGGGCGCGGGCGGCGACCGGCTTGGCATAGATCTGCTTGGTCGCCTCGACGATCACCACCCCGGCGAAGGTCGGGAAAAATCGCGTGCCGATGCGCTCCCAGGCACGCGCCGAGCGCAGCATCATGCGGCTGCGGCTCGGCGGCATGAACAGGGCCGCCCCGGTCGCGACAGGGGTGAACAGCTCGTCGCGCAGGAGCTGCGAGAGCTGCGAAGTCGTATAGGGCCGGCCAGAGCCGAATGGCGTGCGGTCGAGCCGCGCCCAGATGCCGCGACGGCTGGGGACGACGATCAAGAGCCGCCCGCCGCCGGCGAGCACGCGCCACACCTCCTTCAGCATGATGCTCGCCTGCTCGGTGGTTTCGAGCGCGTGCACCAGCAGCACCCGGTCGAGCGAGAAATCGGCAAAGGGCAACTCGCCCTCGTCGGCGAGCAGCGCGAGGTTGGCGCCGTCGGGCGGCCAGGCGAGCACGCCCAGCGATGCCGGCATCAGCGCGACCGTGCGCTCGGTCTCGGTCGAGATGGACGACAGAAACGGCGCCGGGTAGCCGACCCCCAACAGGCGCATGCCGTGCAGGTCGGGCCACATCTGCCGCAACGCGCGGCGAATCATGCGCCGCGCCACCTGCCCGAGCGGGGTGCGATAGAAATCGCGCAGATCGACGACGTCGGATGCCATTACCGCAGTTTAACATGCCCCGGTTAAGCGGTTAGTGCGTCCTTCGAGATGCGGCTTGTCACGGTCCTCGGAGGATTGTCATTCCCGTGAAGCGGGAACCCATGCGCGATGCTTCGGCCAGGCTGGCTCCATCCGTGTTCATGGGTTCCGGCTCTCCACTTGACTTCGGCCGGAATGACAATCCTCTGAGCAACCCGGAGCCTCGAAGGACGCACTACTCTCTCCGCAGCGATGGCGGTATCGTTTCATCGCGTTTCCACGCAGGGATTTCAGCATGCCGCTCTCAATCCGCCCGATCGATCCGGTCAATCGCCCCAATTTCGCCGGAGAACTCTCGGGCATCGATCTGCGCGAGAAAGTGACGCCGGCGCAGGTCGCGGCGATTGTCGAGGGCATGGACAAATTCGCCGTGCTGGTCTTTCGCGACCAGCAGATCGACGACGGGCAGCAGCTCGCCTTCAGCCGGAATTTCGGCACGCTCGAGGTCGCCAATTCCGACGTGCGGCGCGACGTGGACCGGCGGCTCGCGCCCGAGGTGGCCGATGTGTCAAACCTCGGACAGGGCAACGCGATCATGTCGCGCGAGGACCGGCGGCGGCTGTTCAGCCTCGGCAACATGCTGTGGCACTCGGATTCGTCGTTCAAGCCGACCCCGGCGAAGTATTCGTTGCTGCACGCGCGGGTGCTGCCCGGGAAGGACGGCAACACCGAGTTCGCCGATATGCGCGCCGCCTATGACGAGCTCGACGCCGAGCTGAAGGCCGAGATCAAGGACTATGTCTGTGAGCACAGCCAGCAATATTCGCGCGGCGTGCTTGGCTTCGGCTTCACCGAGGAAGAGCGCCTGCGCAACCCGGTGGTGCCGCAGCGCCTGGTGCGGCTGCATCCCGGCTCGAGACGGCGCTCGCTGTTCCTGTCAGCGCATGCCGGGGCGATCCGCGGCATGCCGGTGCCCGAGGCGCGCGCCCTCCTGCGCGACCTCACCGAGCACGCGACACAACGCAAATTCGTTTACGCGCATCAGTGGCGGCTGGGCGACCTGGTGATGTGGGACAACCGCGCGATGATGCACCGTGCCCGGCGCTATGATCCCAACCAAGTGCGCGAACTGCACCGCACCACCGTCGCCGACGACTGCCCGACGCTCGAACAGGCGGCCTGACCCGCGCGGCGCGGACCGGCCGCCGGGCGGGGCTATATCCACCACCCCGCGATGAACAGACCGATGCCGGTCAGCATCATGGAAACGCCGATGGCGAACCCGACCATTTGCTCGATCGGGTTCTTGTGATCGTAGGTCGTGGCCACGACAAAGCCGCCAATCCCGCCAACGAGGACACCAACAAGAGAAAGCGTCGCGCCCACCCGCCACCTCATATGTACGCTACCGTACATACCCGGTTGGCGAGAGGAGCGGCAACAGCCGGAATGGAATGCCAGTTCGGCCTAACGGAATGTTGCTCTAAGCTGCCCGGCTCATAGCCCCGTTCGACCCAGGAGGTTCGCCATGCTGTTCGGCGCATCGATGTTTTTCACCGATTACTCGATGAGCGCGGGCGAGCTGGCGCGAGCGCTCGAGGAACGCGGGTTCGAGTCGGTCTGGGCACCCGAGCACTCGCACATCCCGGTGCCGCGGCAATCGGCGTTTCCTTCGGGCGGCGAGCTGCCGAAGCAGTATTACGACGTGATGGACCCGTTCGTGTCGCTGACCTATGCGGCGGCGGTGACGAAGACGATCAAAGTCGGCACCGGCGTCTGCCTAGTCGCGCAGCGCGACCCGATCCAGACCGCGAAGCTTGTCGCCTCGCTCGACCAGGTGTCGGGCGGGCGGTTCCTCTTCGGGGTCGGCGGCGGATGGAACGCCGACGAGATGGCGGATCACGGCACCGAGTTCAAAACCCGCTTCAAGCTGATGCGCGAACGCCTTGAAGCGATGAAGGAAATCTGGACAAAGACCAAGCCGGAATACCATGGCGAGATGGTCGATTTCGCGCCGATGATGACCTGGCCGAAGCCGATCCAAAAGCCGCACCCGCCGATCATCATCGGCGGCATGTTCCCGCATGCGGCGCGCCGCGCGATCCGCTATGGCGACGGCTGGATCCCGCATTCGCGCCGGCCGCAATACGAGGACGTCACCGACTTCCTCCCCGAGTTCAAGAAGATGGTGGCGGAAGCCGGGCGCGACCTCGCGACCTGTCCGGTCACGGTTTGGGGCATCCAGCCAGAGATCGACCGGGTGCGGCGTTACGAGGATCAGGGTGTCGCGCGCGGCGTCGTCCAGCTCGCGGCGGAACCGGCGGACAAGATTCTACCACTACTCGACCGCTGGGCCGAGATTATCGCCAAGCTTTGAGAAGAGAGCTGCCCCGCGCGGAAACAACCTTGGCGCTTCATCCGTTATCAGCCACATAGGGCTCTCGCAAGCGGAGCGGTTTAATGAGCGTGGCGGAAACGGAGGTAAAAGAGGCCGGGCGCGATTTTATTCGCGACATCATCCAGGCCGATATCGACGCCGGCCGCGTCGTCTGGCCGGTGACGCGGTTTCCGCCCGAGCCGAACGGCTATTTGCATATCGGCCACGCCAAGTCGATCGCGCTTAATTTTGGTGTCGCCGAGGAGTTCGGTGGCCGCTGTCATTTACGCTTTGACGACACCAACCCGACCAAGGAAGAGCAGGAATACATCGACGCGATCGAAGCCGATCTCAAATGGCTCGGCTTCGATTGGGGCATGCACCTCTACCACGCGTCGGATTATTTCGATCAGCTCTACGCCTGGGCCGAGCATCTGATCCAGCATGGGCTGGCCTATGTTGACGACCAGTCGCCGGCGGAGATGCGCGCCGCCCGCGGCAGCCTGACCGAACCCGGCCGCGACAGTCCTTATCGCGAGCGAAGCGTCGAAGAAAATCTCGACCTCTTTCACCGCATGAAAGCCGGCGAATTCCCCAATGGCGCGCGGGTGCTGCGGGCCAAGATCGACATGGCCTCGCCCAACATCAACCTGCGCGACCCCGCGCTCTACCGCATCCTCCACGCGACGCATCCGCGCACCGGCGACAAATGGCGCATCTACCCGACATATGATTTCGCGCACGGCCAGTCGGACGCGATCGAGGGGGTGACGCATTCGATCTGCACGCTCGAATTCGAGGACCACCGGCCGCTCTACGATTGGCTCATCGAGCATCTGCCAGCACCGTCGCGTCCGCGGCAATACGAGTTCGCGCGGCTCAACCTGACCTATACGGTCATGTCGAAGCGCTTCCTGAAGAGCCTTGTCGACGAAAAGCGCGTCGCCGGCTGGGACGACCCACGCATGCCGACGATCTCCGGGCTCAGGCGGCGCGGCGTGCCGGCGGCGGCGATCCGCAACTTCGCCAAAGCCGTCGGCGTCGCGCGCGCCAACAGCACGGTCGATGTCGGCATGTTGGAGCACGCGATACGCGACGAGCTGAACCGGATCGCGCCGCGCCGCATGGCGGTGCTGCGGCCGCTGAAGCTGGTGATCGAGAATTATCCGGAAGGTGAGAGCGAAGAGCTCGACGCGGTCAATCACCCCGACGATCCCGAGGCCGGTACGCGCAAAATCCCGTTCGGGCGCGAACTTTACATTGAGCGCGACGACTTCATGGAGGACCCACCGAAGAATTTCTTCCGGCTCGGGCCAGGGCGCGAGGTGCGGCTGCGCTATGCCTATTTTGTCACCTGCACCGGCGTGGTGAAGAACGACGCCGGCGAGGTGACGGAACTGCGCTGCACCTACGACCCGGCGACCAAAGGGGGTGACGCGCCTGATGGGCGCAAGGTGCGTGGTACGATCCATTGGGTCTCGGCGGCGCATTCCATGCCGGCCGAGATGCGGCTTTATAATCCGTTGTTCAGCCGCCCCGATCCTGGCGCGGATGGCGACTTGCTGGCCGACCTCAACCCGGATTCGATGGAAGTGCTGGAGGGTTGCCGGCTCGAACCGGCGCTGGTCGCCGGCAATGATATCGCCGCGGTGCAGTTCGAGCGGCTCGGCTATTTCTGCCGCGACCCGGACAGTGCGCCGGGTACGCCGGTGTTCAATCGCACGATCGGGCTCCGCGACAGCTGGGCGAGGCAACAAGCAGGCGGCGCTT
The DNA here is from genome assembly GCA_035570495.1 of Allostellaceae bacterium. Taxonomy (GTDB): domain Bacteria; phylum Pseudomonadota; class Alphaproteobacteria; order ATCC43930; family CGMCC-115725; genus DATARH01. Next base: position 33,011 of record DATMLO010000088.1, read on the forward strand.
CACCCGATCGAGCGAAGGCCAGTTAGCTCAATCGTCAATCCCTCGATGAATGAATATTTTCGTCGGAAGCAGAATTATCCTTAATTAATTATGAATATTTCAAATTTGAAATAATAACTACCCGCAACCGTTGCGAAACCCGCCGTGCTCCGGCGTTAGCCCTGTGGCTAAAAACCTCTGATCAATGCAACGGAGGCGATCATGGTTACGCCTAGTTCAAAATTCACCCTCGCATTTGGATTGACGACCCTGTTGGCAGCGAGCGGTTGCGGCTCATCCGCCAATACGCCCGGAGCCGCCAGCGGCGGCGCGGGCGCCGGCTCGTCGGTCAGCGCCGTGCCCGGGACCGCGTCAAGCGGCGGCGTGAGCAGTCTTCCCGGCACCTCCGGGGTCGGCGGCTTGACCAGCAGTCTTCCCGGCACTTCCGGGGTCAGCGGCCTGAGCGGGGTCACCGGTACCGTTTCCGGTCTCGACAGCTCGCTCGCGGCGGGAGCCGGCAGCGTTGGCAATGGTCTCAACGGGGCGCTCTATACAACCGGCAGCGACGCCAGCCTGGCGGCAAGTGCCACGACCCCCAACAACACGATTTCGGCTAACGGAACGGCGACGCCGTCTTCCGGCTTGACCGCCTCGGCGACCACGCCAAACGACGCGGCTAATGGCACCGCCAACACCAGCGGCGTATCGGTCGTCGCGACCGGCACGCCGAGCACATTGCCAAGCGGCACCACGACGCCGGCAAATGGCGTGCTCAGCACGGTCAGCAGCACGACCGGGACATCCACCGACAACTCGCTGGCCAACGCGGCGGTCAACAATCAGTCGGTCGTCAGCGGCAGCAGCCCGAGTGTAAGCGGGAGCGTATTGTCGCCGACCACGTCAACCGGCAGTATCGCCAATGCCAACGCTCTGAGTGGCGGAGGAAACGTCGCCAGCGCGAGCGTGGTACCGGCAAGCACGACTGTCGCCGCGCCGACGAGCACCTCGGGTCTCACCAGCACGGTAACAAACGCGACAGCGGGCGTGGTCCGGTAAGAAGGCAAACGCGTGATGGCTGGGGGGAAGCATGCGGCTTTGGCGAGAGGGTCTTGCGCTCTGTGCGACCCTCTTGCTGTTGCTTGCCACGCGGGTCTTTGCCCAGACCGGCACGCGCATCATCGATACGCTCGAACCGGGCAGCCCGAGCAACGCCCTTCCGTCGGCGGCGGTTAAAACCGGCCCTGGGGCGGTGCCGTCGCTTCCCGCCTCGACGGGAGCGCCGGGCACCGGCGAGGGAAAGCCGTTCGCGCTGCGGGACGTGCGGGTCGAGGGCGCGGACCACCTCTACCCGCCCGCGGTCAAAGCGCTGTGGGAAGCGAAAGTCGGCCAGCGACATCCGCCACATCGCCGATGGCGTCAGCTCGCTCTACAAGGCCGCCGGCTACGCGCTTTACACGGTGTCGATCCCGAAGCAGTCCTTTGACAACGGCGTAGCGGTCATCCGCGTCGTCGAAGGTCATGTCGAAGCGGTGACCGTCGAGGTCGCCGACACCAAGGTCGACGTATCGCTGATCAAGGGCTACGCGGCGCAGATCATCGCCGACCGGCCGCTGCGCCAGAAGACGCTCGAACGCTACATCCTCTTGATGAGCGACCTGCCGGGCTACAAGGTCGGCAGCAAATTCGAGCCGATCCCCGGGTCGCCGGGGGCCTACCGGCTGGTCCTCGGCGTGCAGAAAAAGGACTTCGACGCCGGGGCCGGGTTCGTCAATCTCGGCCAGCCGCTGTTGTCCGACACTGAATTCGCGGTCAACGGCGTCGCCAACGGGCTGTTGCGCGAGGGCGACCGGACGCAGCTCGTCTACGGCTTCGCTCCAGACCAATTTCGCCACTACCAGTATTATGGGCTGAGCCACCAGACGCCGCTCAACGATGACGGCATGACCTTGCAGCTCAATGCCGGCTATCTCGGGACCCATGTCAACGGCCTGACCGGCCGCGCCTACCTATTCGGCGTACATGTCAGCGACCCGGTGATTCGCAGCGTCGAGGAGACGCTATACCTCAATGTCGGGTTCGACGCGCTCAACTCGAAGAACGCGATCCTCGGCTCAGCCGCCACCGACGAGCGGACCCGGGCGTTCCGCAGCACCCTCGCCTATGTGCTGAAGGACGAGCTGTTCGACCTCGAAGCGACCAATACCGCGGTCGGTACGCTGAGCGGCGGCTTTCCGATCCTCGACGGGCGCCGCGGGAGCGTTGCCTTTGGCGGCCCGGGCTTCGGCAAGTTCGCCACCCGCGTCGAGCGCGACCAGAAGCTGCCTTGGGAGCATTTCATCCTACGGCTGCGCGCGGCGGGCCAGTTTTCCGGCGGGCACCTGCCGGAGAGCGAGGAATTTGCGTTCGGCGGCGAGGATTTCGGCCGCGCTTTCGATTACGACACGCTGAGCGGCGACCGCGGCGTCGCCACCGCGGGCGAGCTCGCCTATCAGTTCGGGCCGTATCATCCGTGGAGCGTCACCACCCTGCCCGAACTCTACACGTTTGCCGATTGGGGCAAGATCTGGAACACCGATACGCTGTTCCTGCCGGTGACGGATAGCGCCGCCTCGGCCGGGATCGGCTCGCGCGCGACCTTTGGCGACCACGACCAGACGATCATCAGCCTCGAACTGGCACGCGATTTGGAGCGCCCGCAATTCTCGCCCTCGCCGCCGGCCTATCGGGTTGTCTTCAGCTTGCGCCGACAGATTTAGCCACGCTCTGCCAGCCGCTTGCAATTTGGACCGGCGCTCCGTGTCGGCAGACTCCCGGTCGCAACAAAGCCGACGTATACTGGTGAGTATCCGCACGTATAAGTGCACAACCCTATGACGCGGGGGGTCGATCATGGCGAACGACAAGATGATGGCTCAGATGCACAGCAAGGGCGGTTTTATCGCCGCGCTGGACCAAAGCGGCGGTTCGACGCCCGGCGCGTTGCGGCTCTACGGCATCCAGGACAGCGCCTACAGCGGCGATGCCGAGATGTTCAAGCAGATCCACGACATGCGCGTGCGTATCATCACCGCGCCCCACTTCACCGGCGACAAGGTCATCGGCGCGATCCTCTTCGAAGGCACGATGGACGGCGAAGCGAAGGGTAAGCACGTCCCGTCCTATCTGTGGGAAGACCGCGGCGTCGTCCCCTTCCTCAAGGTCGACAAGGGGCTTGAGCCCGAGAATGACGGCGTCCAGATGATGCGGCCGATCCCGGGCCTCGACGAGCTGCTCACCCGCGCGGCCAAGCTGGGCATCTACGGCACCAAGGAGCGCTCCGTTATCAACCTGGCGTCAAAAACCGGCATCGCCGCCGTCGTCGACCAGCAGTTCGAGCTGGGCAAGCAGATCTGCGCGCACGGACTGGTGCCGATCCTCGAGCCGGAAGTCTCGATCAAGAGCCCGGACAAAAAGGGCGCCGAGGCGATCTTGTGTGCCGAGATCATGAAGCATCTCGACGCCGACCCGAACGGGCCGCCGGTCATGCTCAAGGTGACGATCCCCGACGTGCCCGACCTCTACGCGCCGGTGATCGCCCACAAGCGCATGGTGCGGGTCGTCGCGCTGTCCGGCGGCTACACACGCACCGATGCCTGCGAGCGGCTCGCCAAGAACCACGGCATGATCGCGAGCTTCTCACGCGCCTTGATCGGAGACCTGCGGCATCAGATGAGCGACGCCGAGTTCGACGCGTCGATCGCGACGGCGATCAACGAAATCTACAAGGCCTCGACCGACAAGAACTGACCGACAGCGGGGCCGTGCTGCCCTGGGCCTCAGGCCCAGCCGACGCAATACGGCTCCGGCTTCATGTCGGAGGGCGGCGCCACCGGCTCATAGGGCGTCGGGAAATGCTGCTTGAAGGTGAAGGCGTAAGACGAGGCGCCGTGCGCTCGCAGATGTTCGAGCCGCGCCAGCGCCTCTTGCGGTGACGGGCGATAACCGGCCGGCACCCACCACAGCACCTGATAGGCCTCGGCCGGACGCTCGAACCATTCGCGCCGGCGCACCATGAACCCGGTGTGGGCCGAGCGGTAGACAAACTCGAACAGCGTCTCGATCGACTCCCAGACCGACATGTTGATGAGGAAATACGGGTCGGGGGTGGTGAGAATTTCGGTGGCATTGCCGCTATTGCCTTGCAGCCGCCAGACAAAGCCACGCGACGCCTCGGCGAGCGCGTTGATGCCGTCGAGCGCGTTCATGAAATCGGCCAGAACCGGGCTGTCGGTCGGCGCGACGATGCGCCCGACATTCAATTGCGCCAGCTGCCAGTCGGATTTCGCCATCTCGCTCCCCTGTCGGACTCCCTCGGGCGGGCCATCGCAACAGAACATGCCTCACGTCTGCGCAATCTGCTAAGTTCTCACGAAAGGGTGAAGGGCTGAGGAGAGGATGCGATGAACGACATCATAACCCTGTCGCAAAAGGCTGATGCGCTTGAAGAAAAGATGGCGCGCGAGCTCGACTATATCGTCGTCAAGTCGCGCATCTATCAGCTCGCCGAGGGCGACATGGGCCCGCCGACTAACCCGGCCGAGGCGCGCAAGAAGAACCCCGACGCCAAGGTGCTGATGGGCGACGACCCGCGCCTGCCGGCGATGCCGGAAAAGCCGACCTTGATGGATTTCTTCAAGTACCGCTTTGGGCCGTCGATGCACCTGTTGCAGAGCGCGCGGCACGCGGTGAAGGGCGGGCTGCCGGAGAAGATGGTGCTCGCCTGCCTGCTGCACGACATCTCGACCGCCGGCTTTATCCGCGGCGACCACGGCTATTGGGGCGCGCAATTGGTCGAGCCCTATGTCGACCCCGAAGTGACCTGGGCGATCCGCGCGCACCAGGTGCTGCGCTTCTATCCCGACGAGGATGTCGGCTACGAGTATCCGCAGTCCTACATCACCGGGTTCGGCGCGGATTACGCGCCTGACCCGTACATCCAGGACGACTACAAGCGGATGCGGAACCACAAATGGTACATGTCGGGCCGCATGATCACGGTGCACGACATCTACTCGTTCGACCCCAGCGTGCACGTCGAGCTGGAAGAATTCGAGGACGTCATCGGCCGTCACTTCAAGCAGCCGGAAGAAGGCCTCGGCTTTGACAACTCACCCGTCGCGCATATGTGGCGGGCGATGATCCGGCCCGCGAAGTATCTCTAAGCCAGCACACGGCTCGCCGCTTTCTCCCCGTTTCCAGGGGAGAAAGCGGCTTCAGCCAGATTAGGCGTTGGCAGGCTCGACGAGCGGCACGGCGATGGTTTCGGCAGTTCCCTGCATCTCGATGCATCGCCAGATCGGCGGGACGACATCAGGACCGCCGACCGTCTCATAGACCCCGACCGTGCGGAAATCGATGTGCTGGCCAAACGGAACATCCGTCACCGGCAAAAACATGCCGAAACGCTCGCTGGTCCCGAGGGTCGTGGTCAGCGTCACCGAGACCATCTCCCCGAGACCGGTGTTGTCCGTCTGGATTTGCGCGGGTTTGAACGCTTTGACCACCGCCCCCGACTTGTAGGTCAGCGCGGTGAAGCTCGGGTTCGCGCCGATCGTGTACTCGACCTGAACGCCCGAACCGTTGAGAACAAAATGATTTGCAGCCATGGTTCTACTCCCTCTTCGCGGCGCGACGCGATGCCGCAAAGTGTTGCGCGTCGCATCGGCCATACGCAGCCGCGCCCCGATCGGACGAAGTTATTTGATCGAATCCCATCCTTTGCATCCTGGCCCGGTTGGACCACTATGGAGCCCAACGAGCATGCCCGCACCGAGGGGAGAATAATGAACGACCTGATGACCGCGTCGCAAAAGGCGGACGCGCTCGAAGACAGACTGATGGACGATCTGCAGAACGCGATCGGGGTAAAGGCGCGGCTGTACCTCTTGGCCGAGGGCGATTTCACGATGCCAAACGGCGCGAGGCTGCAGCAGGAGCATCCCGGCGCGAAGATGCTGATGAGCGACGATCCGCGTTTGCCGAAAATGCCGGCAAAGCCGACGCTGATGGATTTCTTCCGGCTGCGCTTTGCGCCGCCCATGCACCTTCTGCAGAGCGCGCGGCACGCCAAGGTCGCGGGGATGCCGGAGCACATCGTGCTCGCCTGCCTGCTGCACGATATCGCGGTGCTTGGCTTTATCCGCTCCGATCACGGCTATTGGGGCGCCCAGATGGTCGAGCCGTACGTGACCGAGGAAGTCACCTGGGCGATCCGCGCGCATCAGGCGCTGCGCTTCTATCCCGACGAGTCGTTCGGCTACGCCTATCCCGACAACTACAAGGCCTATTTCGGCGCGGATTACGTCCCGGAGCCGCATATCGAACGGGCCTACAAGGCGGCGCGGGCGCATAAATGGTACGGCACGGCGCGGATGATCTGCGTCCACGACCTCTATTCGTTCGACCCCGACGTGCATGTCGAGCTCGAGGAATTCGAGGACATCGTCGGCCGCAACTTCAAGCAGCCGGAAGAAGGCTTGGGCTTTGACGACAGCCCGAGCGCACATATGTGGCGCACGCTGCGGCAGCCGACCAAGTACCTCTAGAGACGGAAAAAGGGCGAGCGGTCATCCCGCTCGCCCTTTCTTGGCGAACGCGCCTAGCAGGGATAATAGCGGCCGTAATACGGATTCCAGCAGCTGCGCGGCGGCGGGTAATAGGCCGGCGCCGGCGGATAGTAATAGGCCGGATAGCCGTAATAGCCCGGGTAACCCGGATAACCATAGTAATAGGGCGAGGCGAGCACGCTCCCGAGCGCGAACGCGCCCAGCCCGATGCCGACCGCCGCCCCGGTGCCCAATGCATTCGCCGGCTGTGGCGCGCCCATCATCCCCGCCGCGATGACAACCGCCGCCACGGTCGCGGTCAGACCTCGACCCGCTCGCTGAACAAGGCTCCCGATCATTTGCCATTCTCCTGACAATCGGGCGCCCCAACCCCATCGTGCGCCCTACCGCAAATTATTCGATAAGCCGGAAGTAGATTACAATACGAATTGAATTACATGTGATCGGAAATCTACCGTCACCATAAGCGCCAGTTGCAGAGATCAACCGAAAATTCGCGCGACGCGATCTTATTTACATTCAGTTACATTTGATGTGTCACGAATATTTCCATCGCCCTACAGTAAAATCGGACGGCGTACTTGGCTGACAAACGAAAAGGGCGAGCGGTCTCCCGCTCGCCCTTCGCATCATTCGCTGACTTAGCAGGGGTAGTAGCGGCCGTAATACGGGTTCCAGCAGCTGCGGGGCGGGCCGTAGCCGTAGCCCAGAGCCGGCGGATAATAAGCTGGCGCGTATCCGTAACCCGGATACCCGTAATAATACGGGCTCTGCGCCGCGCCGATCGCGGTGCCGACCGCCAGTGCGCCGATGCCGATACCGACCGCCGCGCCGGTGCCGAGCGCCTGCGCCGGCTTTGGCGTCACGGTGAAGCCGATCGCTGCGACCAGCGCGGTCGCGAAGACAAGCGTCCGGCCCGTCCTGCCGAGAAGGTTGCTCTGGATCATCTTACTTTCCTCCACTATGACGGGCGCGGGCGACGTGAAAGCCGATCTCGCTCCCTCTTCGGTAGAGACAAACGCTCCACCATCGTATCAATTCCATACGAAAGCAGCGGCTCTACCGTTGACCCGCGGGGCAACAAAAAAATCGATGGCTCCGTTGCGTTTTTTTCGGGGCATGCCATTAGAGCCGGTATTCCGGCTGCCGGCGGTTAAGCCTTCATAAAAGGTTGGCGACGCAAATTCCCCGGCGCGGCGATGTCCGCGACAAGGGGATCAGCAGTGAACGATCTGTCCGTCGGCGCCCTGTCGGGGGAAAGCGAAGTCGAGGTGCTCGAAGCCCGAGAGGCTTGGAGCGAGTACCAGCTCGCCGACGGCACGGTGTTGCGCATCAAACCGATCATGATCGCCATCACACGGGTCGAGGGCGCTGACGCGACCAACGGCGAGCCCGTCTACAACATGAAATCGACGCTCATCGCCGATGTGAGGGGCGCCAAGGCACCGCCAAACTTCGGATGAGCACGCGCCCCGCCCGGCTCGTTGGGCCGGTCGCCTGGCACCGCCTGGCCCTGCCGCTCACGTCCCCGGTATTTTGGACCAGCACCGACAATGCGGTGGCGAGCGCCCATACGCTGCCAACCCCGATCATCAGCCTGGTCTTTGGCGGCAATGCGCACGGTGATCTTCACCTGAACCGGGCCGAACCGGCGCGCCCGATCGCGAAGCTACAGCCCGCCAAGCCGCTCTCGGCGACGCCCGAACCGGTCGATGACCCAGTCGATCTCTCGGTAGATCCGGCAGCCCATCTTTCCGGCGATCATTCGGTCGATCCTGCGGCCCAACCGCCAATCGATGCCGCGGCGGATCACTCAATCGAGCAACCGGCTGATCAGCCGGCTGAGCCGCCAATCGATACTCCGCCCGACCATCCTGTCGATCATTCGATGGATCACGCGGTCGACCGCCCCGTCGACGATCACCCAACCGATCCTGCTGTGGAGCGCCCAATCGATGCTTCCGCGGATCGCCCAGTCGGACGCACCCCACCGCCGCGACACCCCAACGGGATCGAGCTGACCATAGATTCCCTACCCAATCACCTGTTGGTCGAACCGATCCCGGTCGAGATCGAGCCGGTCGGCGACGGTGCCTACACCGCGTCCGTACACAGCCTTAACACCAGCGCCAGTGGCCATAGCATCGTCGAGGCGCTGTTGCTGCTGAAGGAGCGGGTTGAGGCCGTCTATGACGGCCTCAACAGCCGCGAAGAGCTCACCGCCGACGAGCGACTGACGCTGCAGATGATGCACACCTACATCGCGGCGAAAAAGCCGGAGTGGGTCTAGGGCTTCGCCCCTTCCTTCTTCTCTCTGATGCGGTGGTGCAGGTTGTTGACGATCATGCCCGTCAGCCGCTCGTCATGTGGGAATAGGCGCTGGCCGATCGGGTACGGGTCCTGATCGGTGACGGCGACCTTTTCGCGCAGGATTTCGTCGGGGCTCACGCCACGATCGACAAAGCGCTCGATATAGCCGACCCAGTTCTCGACGATCTGTGCCTGATCCTTGAGATAGCCCTTGCCGCATTGCTCGCCGTGACCGGGGACGATAATTTCGGCGTCGAGCGCCTCGATGCTCTTGAGCGCCGCGAGCCACTCCCACGGGTCGCATTCCTGCAGCCATGACCGGCATTTGTGGAACACATTGTCGCCGGTGAAGACGACGCCCTCCTCCGGCACATAGACCGAGGTCTGCGGCGCGGTGTGGCCGGGGTGATGGATGATCTGGAAGGTGTGGTTGCCGACATTGAGGGTCATGCCGTCGGTGAAGGTGACGGTCGGCCCGTGCGGGTCGGTGTAGTCCGGGTGGCCGAGCAGGAAGACACTGTCGGGGTCCAACTGCTTCAGCCGCTCGCGCTTCTCCTCCATCGTACCGAACTGCGCGAGATACTGCTCGAAGCACTCTTGTAGCTTGACCTGGCCGACCACCGGCACATTGGGGAAATAGGCGTTGCCGGAGATGTGGTCGCCATGCGGCTCGGTGTTGACGAGGTAGCGGATTGGCGCCTTTTCCTCGAGCATCTCGCGCCAGCGCACCGCGTCGATCGGCTGCTGCGGCGTGTCGATCATCACATAGCCGTCGCTGGTCTCGACAAAGCCCGGGTTGCAGCCGGCGTAATAGATTTCGGTGAAGCTGTGCGGTCCGACCCGGCGCATTGAAAGCCTCCCTCGGTTGCTTGCGCCGAGTGTCCCTCATCGCCCCGCGGCTCACAAGAACCGGATACGCGCCTCGACAGGCGCTTTTTTGCCTATTTCGGCGGCAACCCCCGCACAAAGCGAATGCCGGTCTGCGGCAGAGGGTCTTTCCCGCCCCAGCAATAAATGCGTAATCTGCGCCTGACGCTTTCGTGATCGGCCCCGGGCGCACCCCAGCGCCCGGGCCGGCATTATTCCAGGGGAGGAGACTATGGCTGAAATCAAGGGTGCCGACCTGCTGGCGAAGAGCCTGAAAGAGCAGGGCGTGGAGTATATGTTCGGTGTCGTCGGGTTCCCCGTCGGGCCGATCGCCGACGCGGCGCAGAAGGCGGGGCTGCCCTATATCGGCATGCGCAACGAACAGGCGGCCTCTTACGCCGCCGGCGCGGTCGGCTTCCTGACCGGGCGTCCGGGCTCGTGTATCACGGTGACGGGTCCCGGCGTCATCCATGGCCTCGCCGGCCTCGCCAACGCCCAGCAGAATTGCTGGCCGATGATCCTGGTCGGCGGCGCGTCCGAGACCTACCGCAACGGCATGGGCTCCTTCCAGGAAGAGCGCCAGGTGCTTTGCGCGACGCCGGTTTCCAAGTGGGCGCACGCGATCGAGCACGTCAACCGCATCCCGTTCTATGTCGAGATGGCGTACCGGCAGTCGACTTATGGGCGCCCAGGCGCGGCCTATCTCGACATCGCCGACGACTTGATCACCGGCTCGTGCGACGAGAAGGACGTGGTTCAGGTCGCGAAGTGCCCCGAGCCGCCGCGCACCCAGGCGATGCCGATGGATATCGAGCGCGCCCTCGACGTGCTGCAGTCGGCCGAGCGGCCGCTGGCGCTGATCGGCCAGGGCATGGGGTATTCCGGCGCGACCGAGGAAGTGCGCAAGTTCATGGAGCGCGCCCAGATCCCGTTCGTACGGACGCCGAAGGGCAAGGGCATCATGCCGGACGACCATGAGCTGTCGGCCGGCGCGGCGCGTACCCTGGCGCTGCAGCAAGCGGACGTCGTGTTCCTGATGGGCGCGCGGTTCAACTGGATCCTGCATTTCGGCCAGGCGCCGCGATACAACCCGAACGTCAAGGTCATCCAGCTCGACATCAACCCCGAGTCGATGCACCAGAACAAGCCCGCCGAGGTTTGCCTGCTCGGCGACGGCAAGGCGATCATGCAGCAGATGAACGCGGCGCTGGAGGGCCGGCAGTGGTTCCACCCGCAGGGCTCGCCGTGGCGCCAGGCGATTGCCACGAAGGCGTCGGAAAACGCCGCGATGATCGCGCCGCAGATCAACGACGAGACGTCGCCGGGCACCTACTACCGGCTGTTCCGCGACATCCGCGAGTGGATGCCGAAGAACGTCGTGCTGTGCAGCGAAGGCGCGACGACGATGGATATCGGCGGGACCCAGATGCCGCTCTCGAACCCGAACTCCTATATGAATGCCGGCAGCTACGGCACGATGGGCGTCGGGCTCGGTATCGTCATCGCCGCCTGCGTCGTCCATCCCGACCGCCCAGTCGTGCACGTCTCGGGTGACTCGGCGATCGGCTTCTCCGGCATGGAGATGGAGACGCTGTGCCGCTACGGGATGCCGGCCAAGATCGTCATCCTCAACAATGGCGGCATCGGCCCGGGCATGCCGGAAATCCCGTCAAACCCGATGCTCAACATGCGGCCGAACACGCTGATCTACGGCGCCCGCTACGACAAAATGATGCAGTCGTTCGGCGGCTACGGCGCGTATGTCGAGGATGTGAAGGACGTTCGCGGCGCGCTCGACGAGCTGATGAACTTCCCCGGCCCGGGCGTCGTCAATATCAAGCTCAGCCAGGGCTCGCAGCGCAAGGAGCAGGCGTTCCGCTGGCACACCTGAGCCATCGGATCATTTCGCCAAAAGCAAAGGGGCCGCTCCTCAAGAGCGGCCCCGATTTCTTGATATCATTGATGAGTTTCGGATTTTCTACGAGCCGACCAGCCCGGCCTATTCGATTAGTCGGCGGGACCTGTGCGTTCTTCAGTAGGCCGCTTGTCCTGAAGGTTAAAAGTCATGAGGGCCGCTCGCGACCGGCGGCTTGATCGTATTTCGCCCACCATCGACCTGTACGCTATGACCTGGCGTCGTGTGGGAATTAGGGGGTCCATCCCCTGTCAAAACAGCTGCCAGGTTGGCAAGTTTTAAGTTATAGGCGGCCACTTCTTTCTGAAATTGACGCATTAAAGTTAAAACCCCTTCGGACAACAGCTCAGTGTGTCCTTGCGTAGGAACGTCGTTGCCGGTCAAAACGGCTGCCAGACCCGCCAACTTCAAGTTTTCGGCAAGCGTATCTTTTACCGCTTGGCGCATTAACGTGAGAGCTTCTTCAGAGATATTCATGATACCAAGACCTTTCTCTGGGAGGACTGCGCAGCACGGCACCAGCGCGTTTTCGCGTAGCATCAAGGGAGAAACTTTACTCTCCCCGTCTTACACGCTGCCGCTCAAATCAGTTGCAGCTATCACCTAAAAAGTGAGTGAAAAGCCGGAAAAACCTACTATCGAGATCGCCGGATCGAGAGGTCGACGCTGCCGCGCTCTGTCAGGCTAGCGGCAAGTAGCCGGCGGTCGAGGATGTGAAGGACGTGCGCGGCGCGCTCGGCGAGCTGATGAACTTCCCCAGCCCTGGCGTCGTCAACATCAAGCTCAGCCAGGGCTCGCAGCGCAAGGAGCAGGCGTTCCGCTGGCACACCTGAGCCGACGGATCATTTCGCCAAAGACGAGGGGGCCGCTCCACAAGAGCGGCCCTTACCTTTTGGATTTTGTTGGCGAATTTCCGACCTATTGCACAGCAATTCGATGTGGCGATTCTCACCTCTAAAACAGATGGTCTACGGCATACGCGATCCCAACGATGACCGTGGCAGCGGCCATACCCATTGCAAATAGCGGTATAAGGCGCATCGGCCAATTCCGTGGAGTTACTACCGAAGTCAACACGGCTTGGCCGTCGATTGAAAGTCGGTAAGGGCCATGTACCCCCTTGGTCGCCACCCACAAAAGCGCTGCGCTGTGGGTTTCACCGTTTAACCTAAACTCTTTTGTATCCTCACCCCACTCTCGGGAATCCGTTTCCGCCTTAATAATCGACTGGCCATCGACACGAACCTCAATCAAAGATGTTATCCAAAAATATTTAGGTAACATGATTGCTATTACTTCAATATCGCTATCTTTCCAACGTATTTTATTTGGCACTTTCTTGGGAGGTGGCGATATATATTTTCTCGGATGTTTGGCTTCGTGTAATCCATGTAGGATAGCCGCGGCCATAGCCAGCACTATAAAGCCGAATAAGCCCGACATTAGGACGGCAGATTGTAGCCCGCTGAAATGAGGAGGGGGGTGTGGATGTATCACGGCAAGCGCCGCCCCGCTGGGGCTAGTTGAGGAACAAAGCGATGATAGGCAGCAGCGTTTATCGAAGCTTTAAGCTTTGACTCGTCGATCAGAATGAACGAGCGACCCGTCACGCCGGCGATGAGTACCGCTCAGGAGCACGCAGGGCACAATAAATCCGCCACTCCGCGATAGCGTTCATGAAAGATCGATGCGCTTCAGACAGCTCCACAAGAGCGGCCCCGATGCTTTAGGCTCACGGACATGAGCTACCTCACCTTTCGCGTCGAGATCACCCGCGACGAGTGGAAGCCCGATGAGCCGGTCGGGATCGAGATCACCGCCTATATCGACCGGGTGCCGGAGACCGGCGATTACAGCCGCGGGATGCTGGTGCGAGCGCCCAAGGGCGTGTGGAACAGCCGGCTGCAATTCACCGGCGATTTCGACGAGCTGGGCGAAGCGCTGGCGGCGATCGACGAGCGCTATCCCGAAGCCATGCGGATCGGCTGCTACGAGTACACGGTCGACGACGAGTTCGCGCGCGAGGCCGCGTCGCTGGTGAAGACCGGCGGCAAATGGGCGCCCACCCAGAGGTGATGGAGCCATGCCCGTCGAGATGATCGGCTGGATCGCGCCGCGCGTGGCGTCGGAGATCATTCCGGCATCCGGGCCGCCGTTTTCCGCCGAAACCGTCGCCGAGACCGCGCGCATCCACGAGCGCGCCGGGTTCGATCGGGTGCTGATCGGCTATTTCTCGGATGCGCCGGATGGGTTCCTGGTCGGCGCGGCGGCCGCGGCGGTCACCGAGCGGCTGGGCTTTCTGTTGGCGCATCGGCCGGGTTTCGTGGCGCCGCCGGTCGCCGCGCGCAAGCTCGCGACGCTCGACCAGCTGTCGGCCGGCCGGCTGGCGGTGCACATCATCACCGGCGGCAGCGACGCCGACCAGGCCAAGGACGGCGACTGGACCGACGCCGCGACCCGCTATCGCCGGACGTCCGAATATGTCGGGCTGCTGCGGCGCTGCTGGACGGAGCCCGCGCCGTTCGACCACGACGGCGAATTCTACCGGACGCGCGGCACCTACGCCGAGATACGCTGCGCGCAACAGCCGTGCATCCCGGTCTATGGCGGTGGAGGGTCGGAGCCGGCGATCCAAGCGCTCGCGCCTAACGTCGATGTCTTCATGCTGTGGGGCGAACCGCTCAGGAACACTGCCGTGTTCATGGACCGCGTGCGCGGCGCGGCGGTGAGCGCCGGCCGCAAGCTCACCTTCAGCCTCTCAACCCGGCCGATCCTCGCGGCGACCGAGGGCCAGGCCTGGGACCGGGCGCGCGCGATCCTCGACCAGGTGTTGGCGAAACGCGGCGGCACGGCGGCGCCGACCCGGCAAAATATCGGCTCGCAGCGGCTGCTCGCGGCTGCTGCCGAAGCCGAAGTGCACGACACCTGCCTGTGGACGCCGCTCGCCGCCGCGACGGGCGCGCAGGGCAATTCGACCGCGCTTGTTGGCACGCCCGAGACCGTCGCCAAGGCGATGCTCGAATACTACAAGCTCGGCGCGACGAGCCTGCTCATCCGAGGCTACGACCCGCGCCCCGACGCCGTGCAATATGGCGAGGAGCTGATCCCGCGGCTGCGCCAATTGGTGGCGGAATGGGACGCGGCGAGGGCTAGGCCGCTTCCGCCGGCATGAGGCGCTGGGCCGCCGCGGCCAAAAACGCTTTCAGTGCGCTCGAGGCAAATCCCTCACGGCGGCGGATGAAGACGGTCTCGACGCGGGCGTCTTCCGGCGGCAGCGGGTGGAGGCTGACCCGGCCGGCGGCCCAGACCGGACCGATCAGCGCGCGCGGCAGCATCGTGATGCCGAGCCCGGCGGCGACACAGCCGAAAATCGCCTCGAGTGTGCCGAACTCCAGTATGCGTTTCACTGCAAGACCGCGCCGCGCGAGCAATGCTTCGAGCATCTGGCGATAGGAGCAGCCGGCGCGCAACACGACGATCCGCACCTCGCCGCCCCGCAATGCTTCGTCGAGCGACGAAACACCGGGCGCCGCGAGCATGATCAACTCCTCGCGGAACATGACCTCCTCGCGGAGTTCGGGATGCGCCACCGGGCCGCACACGAAAGCGCCATCGACCCGCCCTTCCAGCACCTCGCCGAGCAGCTCGCGCGTCGTGCCGGTTCGCAACACCAGGTCGACATCGGGATGATGCGCGGCAAAGCCGGCGAGCAGCGGCGTCAGGCGCAGCGCGGCGGTGGTTTCGAGCGAGCCGACGGTCAAAAGCCCCCGCGGTGCGCCGTCGTCGCGCGCCGCGTGCCGTGCGTCGGTCAGCAGCCGGGCGGTGCGGTCGACATAAGGCAAAAGCCGCTGCCCGGCGGGGGTCAGTGTCACCCCGCGCGCGTGCCGCTCGAACAGCGTGCAGCCGATATCGGCCTCCAGCGCCTTGATGCGCGCGGTAACATTGGATTGCACGGTGTTGAGCTCGGCCGCCGCGCGGTTCATGCCGCCAAGCCGCGCCACCGTGCCAAAAAACCTCAGATCGCCAGCATCCATGACGCTCTCATATCGAAAATAGAGATTGAATTTATCACTAGTAATCGTTTTTCCAAATGAATTGCCGCCCTTATACAAGAGCACCGATTTTCGGAGGCCATTGATGACGGCACGCCCTCTCGTCCCGGCGATAGAGCGCAGCGGCGCGGTAGTGGCCGCATTGGGCGGACTGTGCGCGATCGCGGCGGGGGTCGGCGTCGGGCGCTTTGTCTACACGCCGATCCTACCGCCGATGATCGCCGCGCTGGGGCTGAGCAAGTCACAGGCCGGGGTCATCGCCTCGGCGAATTTTCTCGGCTACTTGATCGGCGGCATATTGGTGGGACTGCGATCACTTCCTGCGGGACAACGACGCTGCCTACTGGTTGCGCTGGTAGCGAGCGCGCTGACCACGGGCGCGATGGGCGTTGTCGAGACGGTGCCAACGTTTCTCGTGCTGCGCTTCGTGGGTGGCGTAGCGAGCGCCTTTGTATTGATCCTCGCCTCGACGATGGTGCTGGAGCATCTGCACGAGCTAGGGCGCGATGGGCTAACGGCGATCCACTTCGCCGGTGTCGGCAGCGGCATCGCGGTATCGGCGGCCCTGGTCGCGGCGCTGTTGCGAGCCGGGCAAGTTTGGTCTGTGCTGTAGCTGGCGAGCGGTGCGTTGTCCATTGGCGGGCTGGCGGCCGCGGCGATACTGCTGCCACGCCACGACAGGCCCGCGCCGGCGCGTGGGACCGAACGGCGCACCGCGCTCGACCCGCGCCTCAAGCGACTGATCGTCGCCTATGGGTTCTACGGCTTCGGCTATGTGATCACCGCGACCTTTCTTGTCGCGATCGTGCGCGGCGCGCCGGCGATCCGCGCGCTGGAGCCGGTGATTTGGGTCGCCTTCGGGGTAGCCGCGATGCCGTCGATCGCGCTGTGGACATGGATCGCCGGCCCGATCGGTCTTCCGCGCGCTTTCGCGCTCGCCTGCCTCGGCGAGGCGGTCGGCGTGCTGGCGAGCGTGGCGTGGCAGACCATGACCGGCGTTTTCGTCGCCGCGATCCTGGTCGGCGGCACATTCATGGCGCTGACCGCGCTCGGCCTCATGCGGGCGCGCGAGCTGGCACAAGGCGACACGCGCCGCGCGCTGGCGCTGATGACCTCGGCGTTTGGCATCGGCCAGATCGTCGGCCCCTATTTTGCCGGAATCATGTCGGATTGGCTTGGCAGCTTCACGGTGCCTTCGGTCGCCGCGGCGGCGGCCCTGGTGATCGCGGCAGTTCTCGCCAAGTAGCGACGGGTTCTTTGATCCCGCTTCGCTTCGGCCTAACATGGCGCCCCCTAACCCCAGGGAGGCTCCCATGGCCATCTTCACGCATGTCACGGTCGGCACCAACGACCTCGCCAAGGCACGCGCGTTTTACGATGCGGTGCTGGCGCCGCTCGGTCTGAAACGGCTCAATGACCTCGGCGAAAACGGCTCGATCTGGGGCGCGGATGCGCCCGAGTTCTTTGTGCTGAAGCCGGCCAACGGCCAGCCCGCCTCGCACGCCAATGGCGGCACCGTCAGCTTTGCCGCGCCGAGCCGCGCGGCGGTCGACGGGTTTCACAAGGCGGCGCTCGCCGCCGGCGCCAAGGACGAAGGCGCGGTAGGTCCGCGCTCCTGGCATCCGACGGCCTATGCCGGGTATTGCCGCGACCTCGACGGCAACAAGCTCGCCGCCTACTGCTTCAAGGCGGAGTAGCCAAGATGCCTGCAGCTGTCCGCAACGTCGCGCGCGAAAAGCTCGAACAAGGCAAGCTGTCGCTCGGCGTCGGCGTCCGCATGACGCGCAGCGTCGAGATCGCCAAGGCGATGGCGGTCAGCGGGTTCGACTGGTTGTTCCTCGACATGGAGCACGGCGTCATGTCGCTCGAGGCCTGCGCGCAAATCTCGACCGCCGCGCTCGATGCCGGGATCGCGCCGATCGCGCGCGTGCCCAACGGCGAATACGCGATCGCGACGCGCGCGCTCGACAACGGCGCGCTTGGCATCGTCATGCCGCATGTCGATACCGCAGCCGAGGCGAAAGAGGTCGTCAACCGCTTGAAATACCCGCCGGTGGGGCATCGCTCGATGGGCGGGATCGGCCCGCATTACGGGTTGCGCTCGGCATCGAGCGGCGAGGCCGCCTCGGTGCTCAACGCCGCGAACCTGACGATCGTGATGCTGGAGACACCGACCGCGATCCAGAACGCAACCGCGATCGCCGCGGTGCCGGGGGTCGACGTGCTGCTGATCGGCACCAACGACCTCTGCGCCGAGATGGGCATTCATGGCGATTTCGGGAACGAAAAAGTCGCCGAGGCCTATAGGGCGATGATCGCGGCCTGCAAGCAGCACGGCAAATTCCCCGGCATGGCCGGCGTCTATAACGAGCAGATCATGCCGCGCTATATCGAGCTCGGCGCGCAATTCATTTTGGCGGGGCAGGACGCGCAGTTCATGAGCGCCGGCGCCGCGCAACGCACCGGCTTTCTGCACAAGCTGCACGACTAGGGAGGTTTGCCCTGACCGGCACTCCTACTTTCGTCATCCCCGGGCTCGTCCCGGGGATCCACGTGGATGGCCGGGTCAAACCCGGCCATGACGAATTGGTGGTACGCGCCCCTCTGTCCTCGGCCGGCGGGGCCGAGATCACGGGCATCGATCTCGCGCGGCCACTCCCCGACACCGCGCGAGACCGCATCTACACAGCGCTGCTCGAATACCAGTTCCTGGCGTTTCCCCGCCAGACGCTCACCCGCGAACAGCAATACGCCTTTACCGCGCGGTTCGGTGAGGTCGAGGCGCATGGCGGCGGCCGGCCCGGCAAGCGGCAAGATGTCGCCCACGTCACCGCCAATCTCGACGCCGACGGCAACCCCAGCGACCGTTTCGCGAAGGGCGCCAATTACCGCTGGCATACCGACAAGCCTTATTACCGGACGCCACCGGCGATCACGACGCTGCACGCGGTCGAGCTGCCGCCCGAGGGAGGCGATACCGAATTCGCCAATACGCGGCTCGCCTATGAAGCGCTCGATGACGCCACGAAACAGCGGATCGACGGGTTGCGCGTCGTCTTCCAATGGGAGCGCGGATTGCGTCCCGGTTATTACGCCAACGAGCTGCCGCCGGTCGACCACCCGCTGGTCCGCACGCATCCCGACACCGGCAAGAAGGCGCTCTATCTCGGCAACCACGCGCTGCGCATCGCCGGCATGGACGAGGCGGAAGGCGCTGCGCTGCTCGCCGAGCTGCTAGACCATGCGACGCAGCCGCGTTTCACTCACGCGCATCGCTGGCGGCCGGGCGACCTGGTGATGTGGGACAACCGCGCGACCTTGCATCGCGCGGTGGCCAATTACGAAATGAACCGCTACCGCCGCATCATGCACCGCAACGTGGTGAAGGGCGGGGTTCCCTTTTAGCCTAAGCGAGCACCGATTTCGCGGTCGGCACGATGCGGGTGATGACCATCTTGTCGCGGTCGAGGCAATCGGGGACGCGCGGCGCGATCTTCTCTTTCCAGTAATCGGTCTCGTAGACCGCCTTGTAGAGCGCCTCGCGCTGCCCCTCGTTCTCGAAACGGCGGATCCAGACATATTTGCTGTCATCGGTCTCGCCGCGGAAGCTGCCGGAAATCACCATGCCCTTCGATACCTGGAAGGGGATGATCTCCTCCTCCATGATCTTGACCCACTCATCCATCTTGCCGGGCCTGACGTGGTATTGCCGCAGTTCGTAGAAGGCCATCGCGGTTTCCTCCAGGGTTGATGGTTGAACTCTAGCGTTTTCCCAAAAGAGCACCACCCCGACGAAGATCGGGGCCCATTCATCCGCCGCTCGAGAAGCTGAAGCCTGGCCCCGGCCTTCGCCGGGGTGATGTAAAGCTAACCTTCCGCTGCCAACGGCGCTTGCTGTCTCGGGAAGAACCGGTTCTCAGGCCGCGGCAGACCGAGGTTTTCGCGCAAGGTCTTGCCCTCGTATTCGCGCCGAAAGATACCGCGGCGCTGCAACTCGGGCACGACACCGTCGACAAACTCGTCGAGGCCACCGGGGACCCACGGGAACATGATGTTGAACCCGTCGCAGCCTTCCTCGTAAAGCCATTCCTCCATCTTGTCGGCGATCTGCGCCGGGGTGCCGACCATCGCGAGCCCGCCATAGGAGCCGGCGATCTGCGCCAGCTGGCGAACGGTGAGATTGTCGCGCCGGGCGCGGGCGATGACCCGCTCGCGGCCCGACTTCGAGGCGTTGCTTTCCGGGATGTCGGGGAGCGGCGCGTCGAGATCGAACAGCGATGCATCGCAACCGAGCGCAATCGACAGCGAGGCGATGCCGCTATCGGAATGGACGCCGCTGTCGAGCTGTGCGCGCTTGGCCTTGGCCTCGTCCTCGGTGTCGCCGACGACCACGAGACAGCCGGGTAATATCTTGATGTGGTCGGGATCGCGGCCGACCGCCTTGCCGCGCGCCTTGATGTCGGCATAGAGCGCCTTGGCGTCGGACAGATTGCCGCCGCTGGCGAAAACCATCTCGGCGGTCTCGCCGGCGAGCTGGCGGCCGGCATCCGACGCGCCGGCCTGAACGATGACCGGCCAGCCCTGGATCGGCCGGCTGATATTCAAGGGACCGCGTACCGACAGAAACTCCCCCTGATGGTCGAGCACATGCATGCGGGCGGGGTCGAAATAAAGGCCCTCCTCGACATCGCGGACAAAGGCGTCCTCGGCCCAGCTGTCCCACAGCCCGGTCACGACGTCGTAGAACTCGCGGGCGCGACGATAGCGCTCGCCGTGCTCCATATGCTCGGTCATGCCGAAATTGAGCGCGGCGTCGGGGTTCGAGGTGGTGACGAGGTTCCAGCCCGCGCGCCCGCCGCTGATATGGTCGAGCGAGGCGAAACGCCGCGCGATCATGTAGGCCGGCTCGAACGTCGTCGAGGCCGTGGCGATAAGCCCGAGATGCTGGGTGAACATCGCCAGCGCCGGTAAAAGGGTGAGCGGATCAAACGAGGTCACCGTGGCGCTGCGCTTCAGCGCCGCCATCGGCATGTTGAGCACCGCCAGATGGTCAGCCATGAACCAGGCGTCGAACCTGCCCTCCTCGAGCTTCTGCGCGAAGCGGATCAGGTGCTGCAGGTTGAAGTTGGCGTCCGGGTAGGCGCCGGGATAGCGCCACCAGCCGGTATGGATGCCGACCGGGCGCATAAACGCGCCGAGGCGCAATTGCTTTGATGCCATCTGCTTCCGCTCTCCTGGCCCGCGGGAATTTTGCCTGTCATTTCGGGGCGCGTCCGCAAAAATCCCAGAGGCGCGGCAGTCGGAAACGGCAAGGAAGCGGTTGCCGGTGCCCGTCACAAGATGGTTTAGTGGCCGCAAATCAAAATGCCGCGCCGGAGGCGCGCATCGGCGGGGGACATCACGTCGGAGCCCATAATCTTTGAGGGGCCGCCGTGACAGACATCACCGCCGACAACGCCATCCCAGCCGCCGACACAGGGCGCGCCGCCGCGACGATCGCCGCGCGGATCGACCGCCTGCCGAGCACCCGCTTCATCTGGCATCTGGTGGTGCTGCTGTCTCTCGGCGGGTTTTTCGATGTCTTCGACAACGGCCTCATCGCCTATATCGCGCCCGGACTCTTCGCCGCGAAAATCTTTACTCCGACGACCCAGGGCTTTTTTGACCTCAACGGCTTCGCGAGCCTGATCGCCTCGACCTTTATCGGCATGTTCGTCGGGACGCTGCTGTTCAGCTCGCTCTCCGATCTGTTCGGGCGGCGGACGATTTTCACCTTCGCGCTGGTGGAATATTCGATCGCGACCTTTGTGATGGCGTTCCAGTCGACGGCGGTGGGGATCGATTTCTGGCGCTTTATGGCCGGGCTCGGCATCGGCGTCGAGTTGATCACGGTCGACACCTATTTGTCGGAGCTGATGCCGAAAGACCGGCGCGGCCAGGCTTTCGCCTTCAACCAGTCGTTCCAGTTCCTCGCCTACCCGGCGGTGTCGCTGCTGGCGCTGGGGCTGGTGCCGAACAAGCCGTTCGACATCGAAGGCTGGCGCTGGGTGACGATCATCTGCTCTGCCGGCGCGATCTTTGTCTGGTGGATCCGGCTGTCGCTGCCGGAATCGCCGCGCTGGCTGGCGATCCACGGCAAGACCGAAGAGGCCGAGCGCATCACCGCGATGATGGAGGCAAAGGTAACGGCGGAGAGCGGTCGGCCGTTGCCCGCGCCGGAGAACCTGCCCAACGAAGTCGAGGCGGGGCGCGGCGCGTGGGTGGAGATGTGGCACCGCCCCTACCGCTGGCGCACGATCATGCTGATCATCTTCAACCTGGCGCAGTCGGTCGGCTATTACGGCGTCGCGAGCTGGGTCCCAACCCTGCTCGTCTCCCAGGGCATCAATGTCACCAAGACGCTGCTCTACACCTTCATCATCGCTCTGGCGAACCCCGTCGGACCGCTGCTCGCCTCGTTCCTCGCCGACCGCGTGCACCGCAAATGGCAGCTGGTCGGCGCCTGCGCCTCGCTGGCGATCTCGGGCATCGTCTTTTCGCAAATGCGCGATCCCGTCGGGATCATCGTGGTCGGCATCTGGATCACCTTCTCGACCAGCAATCTTTCCTATGCCTTTCACGCCTACCAGGCCGAGCTATACCCGACCCGCATCCGCTCGCGGGCGATTGGCTTCACCTATGCGTGGAGTCGCTTCAGCACGATCTTTGTCGGCTTCATGGTGGCGTTCTTCCTGCGCGATTACGGGACGTTCGGAGTCTTCGCGTTTATCGCCTCGGCGATGGTTCTGTGCTGTCTCGTGATCGGCACGATGGGGCCGCCGACAGCGCGGCTGCGCCTCGAGCAGATTTCGCGGTAGAATCACGCCGCGAAGGAGGACCCAGCGCATGAGCAAAAGCCGGCAGATGCATATGGGTGTGTTCGTGCTCGGCACGGGCAACCATCAGGCCGGCTGGCGCTACGAGGGTGCGGCGACGAGCCACATGCAGCTGCCGGTCATCCAGGAGATCGCGCGCATCGCCGAACGCGGCAAGTTCGATCTGTTGTTCATCTCCGATTCGATGGTGATGGACCCGACCGACCACCCGTCGTTTCTCTGCCGCTTCGAGCCGACGACGCTGATCACCGCGCTCGCCGGCTGCACGACGCATATCGGGCTTGGCGCGACGGTCTCGACCAGCTTCTGGGAGCCGTTCAACGTCGCGCGCGTCTTTGGCTCGATCGACCATATCAGCGGCGGCCGCGCGGCGTGGAACGTCGTCACCACATCGAACACCAAGGCGGCGCAGAACTACAGTCGCGAGGAG
Source organism: Allostellaceae bacterium (assembly GCA_035570495.1). Lineage (GTDB taxonomy): Bacteria > Pseudomonadota > Alphaproteobacteria > ATCC43930 > CGMCC-115725 > DATARH01. Next base: position 56,044 of record DATMLO010000088.1, read on the forward strand.
CACCTCGAGCACGAGTTGCGCTACGCGCGCGCCCAGGAATTTGTCGATGTCGTGAAGGGCCTGTGGGATTGCTGGGAGGACGACGCGATCGTCGCCGACAAGGCGACCGGCCGATATGTCAACGCCGAGAAGGTGCGGCCGCTCAACCACAAGGGCCGCTTCTTCCAGGTGCGCGGCCCCGTCAACATGGCGCGTTGCCCGCAGGGTTATCCAGTTATCATCCAGGCCGGCGGCTCACCTAGCGGCCTCGAGCTCGCGGCGCGCACCGCCGACGTCGTGTTCTCCGTGGTGCAGGAGCTGGAGCCGGCGAAGGCAGCCTACGCTGACCTCAAGAGCCGCATGGCGAAATACGGCCGGGCGCCGGAGGAAATTGCCGTGCTGCCCGGGGTCATGCCGATCATCGGCGCGACCGAAGCGGAGGCGCGCGCCAAGCTCGCCAAATTGCAAAGCTGGATCAACCCAACCAATGCCATCACCCTCGTCGCAAGCCGCATCGGCTATGACGTGACCGGCCATGACCTCGACGCCCCGGTGCCGCCGCCGCCCGAGAGCGAAGGCGGCCGCACCTTCCACCGCGTTCTCTACGAGATGGCCAAGCGCGAAAACATGACCCTGCGCGACCTCTACAATCTGACCGCGGCGGCGCGCGGGCATTGGGTCATCACCGGCACGCCGACCAAGATCGCCGACATCCTCGAAGAATGGTTCGTCGGAGGCGCGGCCGACGGCTTTAACATCCTGCCGGCCTACTTTCCCGGCGCCTTCGCCGATTTTGTCGACCTCGTCGTACCGGAATTACAGCGCCGCGGGCTCTTTCGCCGCGACTATGAGGGCACGAGCCTGCGCGAGCATTTCGGCCTCGCGCCGGTCCCCGCACCCGGCGCGCAACGCCAGGCGCTGGCGGGGGAAGACTAGCGTGTCTGCGTCATATCCGGCGGACGGCCATCGCTGATGAATTCGCCTGTGAACTTTCCCTCGTTGGTGTCAGCACTGCACGACACCTGCGCTGGCACTCCCTTATACGGATTTGAAAATCTGCAAGAGCCAGCCGCGACGAGATGATCTGTGCTTCCTTGAAAGAAAAAATCTACCCGATCGATGGGCTGCATAGCGGTATCCGGGTTCAAATGCAGTTGCTTTGACCCATCTCCCCAAAAAGCGAAGAATGTGCCAGAGTTTTTCTCGCCTTCTCGACGTAGGAAAAAGGTAAAACCTAGACGCTGATTGGGCAGTTCAACTTGTATAATTTTGTCAGTACAGGGGCCAGATTTCATCGCCACATCCATCGCTGTGGCTGACGTGCACTTGCCCGCCAAAACCGCCGTGATCGTGAGGTTATCGGGTAATGCTGCCGTCGTTGCACCGCATGCTGCGATAGCAACGCACAGAAATAGTACCAAATTGTGATTTTGGTAGGCACAATCGAACATTATTCAACCTACCATTGAATCTGTGTGCGGGCTATAACTCGGAAATCTTCTCCCAGATCAGCACACGATACTCGCCGCCGGCGCGCGGTGGCGGGCGCAGCACCATCAAGTCGCCGTCGTAACTAACCTGACGAACCTGATCGCTGCCAAACCGCGCCGGGTCGGAGCAGGCATCGACCTTGGTCACCAGTTGCTTGCCGTCGAAGGTGTAGTTGCCGCAGTAGGATGAGTAGTCGCGCGCGACACCGGGCGGCAACTCGGGACGGGCATCGACCACGACCGTGGCCATGCGGCCGTCGGCGTTGAAGGTCACGCGGCCCATGCCTTTGCCGCCGTAAGGTACCGGCAGCGGCTTGCCATCCGCGTCATGCGCCTCAGCTTTTACCAGGCGCCAGGTTCCCACGATCGATGCCATCTCAACTCCTCCCATAGCGGCGCAGCAGTCCGGTCAGATCGCCGGCATCCGGCCAGTCTTCGATATTGTCGACCGCGCGCTCGACCGCGGCGGCGCCTTGCGGCAGCAGCACCACGCCCGCCAGCTCGCGGAACTTGTCGCGCAGCTCGGCCTCGGTGAAGGGCTCGGAGAAATCGCCGCGATGGCTGTCGCGCGCGATCGTCGCGCTACGCCCGTCGGCGAGGGTCACGGTAACCTTGGCCGGCCGCAGTTTTGGCGTCAGCGCGCTCATCGCTGGGTCTTCCGCGATGTGCACCTTATGGCGCAACCCGGCGATGACCGGGTCGGCCAGCGCGCTGTCGTCGAGCTGCGCATAGCCCGCGCCGCCGCGCACCGTCATCACCGCCGCGGCATGCGGCAGCGAGTATTTCGATGCGAAGTAATTGGGCGGGTCGGGGCTGCGCATCACCGACGCGAAGCGATAGGTCGCGATATCGATGCGCGCGACCTCTTCGGGCGCCGGCTTCACCTCGGCGAGCGCCGCGGCGAGGCAATCCAGGGCCGGATGGATCGGATTGCAACACGCGTAGAGCCGGTAGTAGTTGCGGGTGATCTGCCAGTCCTCGCCAAGGGCGCCGGCGATGCGCTCGAGCGCGAACCCGTCGCCGACAAGCTGCGACAGCACCTCCTCGATCGCGTCCGGCTGCGCGGCGAAACCGGCCAGCGCCAACTCGGGCGCCAGCGACGCGGCGAACCCGCTCATCCCGCCGGCGACATTGAGCGCGGTCGCGCCGGCGACGGCGTTGGTATAGCTCGGCGTCAGAACGAGCGTCGCGGCGATGCGCATCGCCAGACTGACCCCAGCCGCGTCGAGCCCTCGGAGCCGCGAGCCGGCCGCGGCGGCGGCGATCAGCGATACCTGGCCGTTCTGGTGCGCCAGCGGACGCGGCGTAAAGCCGGTCGCGAGCCGGCCAGCGACATCGTAACCCAGGATCAGCGCGGCCAGGATTTCCGCGCCCGAGCTGCCCGCCGCCTCGCCGACCGCGAGCACGCCAGGCAGCACCTGCATCGCCGCCTGGCCGGAGACAAGCCGCAGCCCCTCGCACAGCTCGATCGCACGCCCGGCGATGCCGTTGATCAGCGCCGCCGTGCGCGGGTCGCTCATCGGCCAGCCAGGGGCATAGATCGTCGCGCCCGTGCCGCCACCCGCGGTGGCGCTGGACAGCCGTGACCGCAGCGCCGCGACCTCGGGCCGCGTCGCCCCGGCAAGGATCACGCCGAGCGTATCGAGCAGCGTGATCTTGGCATGCGCCCGCACCGCCTCGGGGATATCCTCGGGGCGCGTCTCGGCGACAAAGCGCGCCAGTTTCTCGATCTCCTGGCCCATCCCTCCCCCTCCGTCGTCGCGCGCGGTAGACTTCGCCCATGACGCTAGCAGAGAACGCCCCGTTTGCGCTCACGCCCGATCTGACGATCTGTCGTGCGCTGAAATGAGCGAGGCCGAACACCGTCAGCTTCTCGCCGATATTGTCCGCGCGGCGCCTTCGTTGATGCGGGTGCTGACCGTGCTGCGCGCGCTCGACCCACCGGACTGGCTCGTGATGTCGGGCGCCGTCTACCAGCGGGTGCTCAACCACCTGACCGGACGCGAACCCGACTACGGCGTCAGGGATTACGATGTCGGCTACTTTGACGCCTCCGACATTTCCTGGGATGCCGAAGACGTTGTGATCCGGCGTGTCGCGGCCGCGTTTGACGAGAAGTTGCGCAGCCAGGTCGAGGTGCGCAACCAGGCGCGCGTACATCTGTGGTTCGAGGCCCATTTCGGCGAGCCTTATACCGCGCTCTCGTCAACCGCCGAGGCGCTGGCGCGGTTTGTCTCGCCGACATTTGCTGTCGCCGTGCGGCTCGAAGCCGACGACGGCCTGCGCATCGAAGCGCCGTTCGGGCTTGCCGATCTGTTTGGGCTGCGCCTGAGACCGAACCCTCAGCGCCCGTCGCAGGGCTTTGCGCGCACTGCGGCTGGTGTTGCCGCGCGCTGGCCGGAGCTGACGATCGACGCCTAGCGGAAGAACTCGACCTTGGCCTCGCGGAACCACAGGAAATTGGCCGGGCCGGCCGAGAGCGGGCCGTTGATCGCGAACACGGCGATCTCGTATCGCTCGCCGGGTTGGACGATGTTGTCGCCGAGCACCAGCCGGTTCGGCATGTTGAAGCCCTGGATGCAGGCGGCGCTCGGGCGGCCGGCGGCGCGCGGCAGCTGGCCGTTGACCCACACCTCGGCATAGTCGTCGACATTGACCCGCAGCACCGCTTTGGCGCCGGCGGTCGCAAAGCCGAGCGCCTCGGTCGGGATCGTCAGCATCGCGCGATACCAGACAAACGACAGCAGGCCGCCGCCGCGCCGCCCGCCGAGATCGGTCGGGTCGACGACCTCCCAGCCACTATCGTCATAGCCGACCACCTCGGCATGCGGGTCGACGTCATAGGTCGACTTGTATTCGGGCCGCGAGTCGCTGAGCGCCGGCACCTCGATGACCTTCGCCTCCTTGCAGCGCCATACCGCGCCAAACGCCGCCGAGCCCTCCTTGGTCATCAGGTCGACCACATGCACCGGCGGGATCAGCGGCGCGACCGGCGGGGTCGGCGTGAGCAACGGGTTCATCGGCGGCGGGGCAGAAGCGGTGGGGCGAACATAACCGGGCATTGAGGGTCTCCTTCGGTCAGAGCGACGGGAAATTGGGCGGTGGAATGCGGCGGCGCGAGGCGGCTTCGTAGGCCGCGGCGATCTTCAAGATGACGTCCTCGCGACCGGGTTCGGCGCGGAAGACGAGGCTGAACGGCAGACCCGGCTCGGGCAAATTTGTCACATGGCGAGCTGGTGCAGAGACATAGCGCATCCCGTCGTCACTGAGCTTGAAGACCGGGTCGTAAACCTCTGTCACATAACCCGCCGGCACCAGCATCTCGGTGAGCCCGGCATTGGGGCCGTACATCGTCTCCGGGCGAAGGTTGTTGCCGCCGCCGGCGGGATCGTTGGCGCCGCCGATGATCGCCGGCGGCAGCGGCGTGTGCAGCCGCACGAGCGCGTCGAGCCGGTTTTCCAGCATCACCAGCATGTCGAGCCGACGTAAGAGCTCGCGCAGCATGATGCGCTCATCGATGCCCTGCCGCTGCCCGAGCGGGTTGCGCGGGTCTTCGACCTCCTCCCAGTTCTTGAAGGCGGCGCGGCCGTCATCGCCCCAGAATTTCGAGCGGGCGTTGAGCTGGGCGAAATCGTCGAGGCCTTCATGGAAGCCGCGCGCCGCCCAGTCCGCCGCGCGCCGCGAGAGATATTGCGGGATGTGGAAGCGGAAGCTCATCGCCAGCTCCTGGTCCTGGATCGTCGAGATATCCAGGTTGCGCGGCGGCGCGATGCGGCCCTCGGCGAGCGCGACGCAATAATCGATTGGCGCCATCTCACCCGAGCCGAAAAATTTGCCGGGCGCGAATTCGGTGTGGCGGATCGCGGCGGCGAATTCCTTGAACACCGGCTCCCCGTCGCGGCCAAGGCGGAACAGAATGTCGGGCATGAAGACCGGGACGAGCCGCGCGAGCCCGGCGCGGAAATCGACCGTCATCTGCTCGATGTTGGGCTCAGGTGGCCAGTCGGGATCGCCGCTTTCGACGAGCGTCGCGGCGAGCTTTTGCCCGAGCACGGACTTGATCTCGGCCGCGGCGGCGCGCGAGATCGGCTCAGCGGCGATGTCGCCGGGGCGCAGCCGCATCGACTCGCGGACGATGCCGATGCGTATGCCCTTAAGCGATGTCTCCGGCAACGCATGGCGTGCATAGCCACCCGCCAGCAGCGATGCGCGCGGCACGGTCGTGTAGATGTCGCGCGGGTCGTAATACCAGGTGCCACTATCGGTCAGCGCGTCGAGCACCTTAGCGCAGTCGCCAAGTGTTTTGGCGAGAATGCCGCTGCGGTCGCAATAGATGTCCGCGCCGATCGCACCACCGTCAAAGCCCAGCATCGCCTTATGCGGCAGGATCAGCGCCACCGCATTGTGATTGGCCGGGCCGCGGCATGAGGCCCGCGTTTCCTCGCCGAGGCTCGCCATGCAGAAATTGGCGCTGACCGACACACCCGACCCCGAACTCGACCCCAGCGAGGCGGCGCGCGTCGTGTCGTAGGGGTTCGAAGGGTTGCCGGCCCACGAGCTGCGCTGGAAGCCGAGCACCGAAGGCAGAACCTGTTCGGGCTTGTGCCGACCGCCGGGGTTGCCGGCGCGACCGTTATATTCGGTGCACACCGCCTTGGCGAAAATGATCGCGCCCTTGGCGCGCAGCGCGTCGACAAGGATGTGGTCGCGCGCCGGGAAATCGATGTCATAGGCTGCGTCGCCGCCCGCCGTCGTCCGCATGTCCTTGGTGTCGAACGGGTCTTTGAACGAGAAGACCACGCCGTACATCGACAGCT
>DATMLO010000089.1:0-23935 GCA_035570495.1 Allostellaceae bacterium
TCGGCGCAGGTCGCGGTCGCGTGGTGCTCGTTGGTCATGATGTTGATGCCGAGCTCGTCGCACAGCGCCCATTCGTCGAGATAGCGGTGGTAGAGGTCGGCGCCGACTTTCGGGTCGTAAAGCCGCGACGGGATGATGACCCGGTACGATTCGTTGAGCTGTGCCCAGGCCGGGTGATAGGCCATCTCGCTGAAATGCCAAGTGTGCATCATCGGACGTTCTCCCGGGCAAAAGCCGCTATCGCCGTGGCGACCCGTTCCGGCTGTTCGATCTGCGGATAGTGGCCGGCGCCGGCGATCGGCAGGAAGCGCGCGTTCTGCAGCCGCTGGGTCAAATGCGCGCCATAGGCCGGCTTCACGACGCGGTCCTGTTCGCCCCAGATGACGAGGCTCGGCGCCTTGGCACGGTGCAGCCAATGCTTGAGGCTCGGGTTGTGCATGAAGGGCCGCCAGCCGTAGAGCACCGCGGCCTCGCGGTCGCGCGCCACCTCTTCGAGCTGCGCGTCGTCGAGCGCGGCGTAATCGGGCGCGTTTTTTGGGTGGGCGAAATTGTGCTTCACGACGTCATCGGCCGAGAGCGCGACGATGTCGGCGATCTCCGCCTCGTCGCGGCCGCCAAACTTGAGGCCGAGCGTATCGATCAGCACGAGGCCGCTAATCTTGGGCGGCGAGCGCACCGCCATCTCCAGCGCCACCCAGCCGCCAAACGACGAGCCGACGAGGATCACGTCGTCGAGCGCGAGCCGGTCGAGCATGTCGAGGTAAAGATAAGCGATGTCGCCGACCGTCCGCATCCAGGCCGGCCGGCGCGTGGCGCCAAAGCCGGGATGGCGGGGTGCTATGACCCGGAACGTCTCGCCGAGGCGGTAGAGGAACGGCACCTGCTGCTGGAAATAGTCGATGCCATGCAGGAAGACGAGGGGCCGGCCCTCGCCATGGACCAGCGCCTCGACCGAGACCTCGCCGACATCGATGCGTTCCATCCCGCCCCTCTTCTCGACCGGCGCGAAACCGTGGACAATGCGTCAACCAAGCTTACGGAGATCGCGCCATGATGGCTACTGCCGCCGCGCTGCTGATCCTCGCGGCGGCAGGTACGACGCCGCCCGAGGCCCTCGAATGCCCTGTGCTGCCGGGGAAGACGCTCGTTTATATCGACGTCTATGACGGGCCGCCGGAAAACGAAGCCGATCTCGTGCCCGACCAGCACGAGGACAAGGCGAGCAAGACCGCCTGGAACACCTGGGAGCTCTACCAGAACCCTGAGCGCATCTATGTCAAATGCGCGTACGGTCAGCACCTTGTAGGTCCGTACAGCCAGAACGAGTTCATCATGCTGCCGGCGACGGCGAAGACCTGCCGCGCCGATTTCAAGACCGGCCCCAAACTGGCCGATTTGACCTTGCAGAAATTTTCCTGCCGCTGACCTCGCGGCAGAGAGACGGAGAACAAGATATGGGCGAATTCGGCATCGGCCAGCCGGTGAAGCGGTTTGAGGACCGCCGGCTGCTCTCCGGCCAGGGCCGCTTTCAGAACGACAACAACCTGCTGGGCCAGCTCCATGCCTACGTGCTGCGCTCGCCGCATGCGCATGCCCGCATTCGCGCGCTCGACCTCACGGCAGCAAAGGTCGCGGCGGGCGTGCAGCTCATCATGACCGGCGACGACCTGGTCGAGGCGAAACTCGGCGTCATGGGCGTGCCGTTTCAGCGCAAGCGCCCGGACGGTTCGCCGATGTTCGCGCGCGCTCATCTCGGCCTCGCGCAGGGCGCGGTACGCTATGTCGGCGAGCCGGTCGCCTTTGTCGTCGCCGACACGCTGGCGCAGGCAAAGGATGCCGCCGAGCTGATCGACATCGATTACGAGATGCTGCCCTCGGTCACCGACACTGCGCAGGCGGCGGAGGGCAAAATCGCGGTATGGCCAGACTGCCCCGACAACATCTCGAACCTGTTCGAGGCCGGCAACAAGGCGGCCGCCGACGCGGCGCTCGCCGGCGCCGCGCATATCGTCAAGCGGCGCTATGTGATCAGCCGTGTGTACGCGCATTTCATGGAGCCGCGCGGCGCGATCGGCGTTTGGGACCCGGGCGAGGAGCGCTTCACGCTCTACGCCGACGTACAGTACCCGCATCGGGTGCGCCAGGCGCTGGCGACACGCATCTTCAAGATCCCCGAAAGCCATATCCGCGTCATCGCCGGCGATGTCGGCGGCGGGTTCGGCACCAAGGGCTGGCAATACCCCGAGCACCGGCTGGTGCTGCTCGCAGCCAAGAAGCTGCGCCGGCCGGTCAAATGGACTTGCGAGCGCAGCGAGGCGATCCAGGCTGACGAGCACGCGCGCGACAACGTCACAGACGCGGAGCTGGCGCTCGACAAGGACGGCAAGTTCTTGGGGCTGCGGGTCAAGACGCTGGCCAATGTCGGCGCCTATATCTCGTCCGAGCGCAATCTGCTGGCGACATTCGGCAATGTCGGCACGCTGGTCGGCACGTACGATATCCCGGCCGCCTATGTCGGCGTCCTGGCTGTCATGGCCAACACCAACGGCACCGCGCCCTATCGCGGCGCGGGGCGGCCCGAAGCGACGTATGTCATCGAACGTCTGATCGACGATGCGGCGCGCGAATTGGGCTTTGACCGCGTCGAGCTGCGCGCCAAGAACCTGATCCCGCCCGCAAAGCTGCCGATCAAGACCGCGCTCGGCCTCAATTACGATTGCGGCGACTTCCCCGCGAACCAGGAGTCGGCGCTCAAGGAAGCCGACTGGGCCGGGTTCGCCAAGCGGCGCGACGAAGCGAAGGCGCGCGGCCGACTGCGCGGCATCGGCATCGCCAACCCGATCGAGAAGGCCGCCGGACCGGGCCAGGAATTTGCCGAAATCCGCTTTCACCCGAGCGGCAACGCGACCCTGCTGATGGGCAGCAAAAACCAAGGCCAGGGCCACGAGACGACCTTCAAGCAGGTGCTCAACGAAAAGCTCGGGCTCGACCCGGCGGTAGTGCAATACATCGACGGCGACACCGACCGTGTCGCATTCGGCATCGGCACCAACGGGTCGCGCTCGACGGTGATCGGCGGCTCGGCGCTGTGGATGGCAGCCGACAAAGTCATCGCCAAAGGCAAGAAGATTGCCGCGCATCTTTTGGAGGCCGCCGACGCGGACATTGAGTTTGCGATAAATGAGGCCGGGGGCAATTTCGCGGTCGCCGGCACCGACCGGCGGATCAGCCTCACCGATGTCGCCAGGGCCTCGTTCCAGGCGGCTCGGCTGCCACGCGAGCTCGAAGGCGGAATGTACGAGACCGGCACGTTCTCGCCGGAGGACAACACCTATCCCAATGGCTGTCATATCTGCGAGGTCGAGATCGACCCGGATACCGGCGCGCTGGAAATCGTGCGCTATGTGGTGATCGACGATGTCGGCACCGTGGTGAACCCGCTCGGGCTCAAGGGCCAGATCCACGGCGGCGTCGCGCAGGGGCTGGGCCAGGCGCTGATGGAACAGGTCGTCTATGACCCGGATTCAGGGCAGAATCTGACCGGCAGCTTTATGGACTACGCGATGCCGCGCGCCGATGTGATGCCCTATATGGAAATCCACTCCAACCCGGTGCCGACCAAACGCAACCCCCTAGGGGCTAAAGGAGCGGGCGAAGCCGGCACGGTCGGCGCGCTGCCATCGATCGTCAACGCGGTGATCGACGCGCTGGCGCCGCTCGGCGTCAAAAGCCTCGAAATGCCCGCCACCCCGGCGCGCGTCTGGCAGGCGATCCACGACGCGCGGGCCTAAGCTTTCAGGTCGCGATGCCACCGGCAATCCGCCTCGTCGCGGCGATAACGATGTCGGTGCTCTGCGCCTGGGCATTGGCCCATGCGCAGGAGCCGGCGAGTGACCGCCTATCGATTCCCGGACCGATCTCGTTCGGCGCGGACACCTATTTGCTGTCGGGGAGCTCGCATCCATCGCCCAGTGACTACAAACAGGAATACCTGCCAGCCGGCCAGACGAGCCCGCATTTCCGCCAGATGGTGCTGATCGAAGCGACCCTGCCGGCCGATGTCGAGCACGCGGTGACGGACAAAGTCGAATGGCTCGAGAAGCGCAAAGCGACCGATCCGGTCGCCAATTTCGCGGTTCTCAAGAACCCCAAAAGCGGCGAGGTAATCCTCGATTTTCTGTTCAGCTCGGACGAGCCGAATGGGGACCACGTTGTCGAGTGGGATGCGTATCGTTACGCGCCGTTGCCGAGGAACGGCGGCAAACCGGGGGTCTTGCTGTTCGGCATCAGCCGTCGCGCCTATGGCGACGACACTACGGATTTTCTCCGGGCGCTCAAAGCGACGCGCCCGCAGGAGATCGACGCCCTCGCGAAATATAAGCTGCCGCCGGTGGCGGTGCGCTCCGCGGATTGACGGTCGCGACGCCGCACCGCATCCGGCAGGCGATGCGGAAGGCGCGCGGCTAGACGCCGCGCGTATTCTTGACCAGGCAGGCGAGCCCATAGCCGACCGCGGCGGCCAGCAATAGCGAGCCCCAGACGTTCTCGCGCGTGAAGCCCTCGACCGTGCCGAGGACGTTGCCACCCACTTCATATGCCGTTTGCGCCGCGGCCGAAGCCTGACGCCCCGCTTCCCGCGAGTACTCGCCTGCCCGCGTGGTCACGTCCGCCGCCGCATCCCTTACCGTCCCCACCGTGTCGGCGATGACGCTCTGGGCCTGTTCCGCCGCTTCGGCGACACCGTTTCGTTGGCTTCGCATATCTCGACACTCCCACACGCGATGCCGTATTCGCGCCTCGACAAACGCGGCGCCCCTCACTCGCGTTCCGGGTCAGGACATAGCCGCTTGCAGTTACGGCATAGGCAAATTCGGCTGCGGGGGTTTACAGTTCTGGCAACCGTTTGCGTCCGGAAGGAAACGATCATGCAATACAAGCGCATCTCCGCCGATTGCCATCTCGATATGCCGTGCATGCCGCCCGAGCTGTTTGTCGAGAACGCCAGCCGTGAGCTCAAGGCGAAGATGCCGTATGTCATCGACGGTCCCGACGGCCCGCATTGGGTCTCCTCGAACGGCGCCGACTATGGCCTGATCAACGGCGTCGGCCCGGGTGGCCAGAAATATGTCCCCGGCCAGAACTACCGGGTCGACAAGATGAACGAGGCCGGCCTCTACGACGACGCCAAAAAGGGCAAGTACCGCGCTCGCGACCCCGAGCTGCGCCTCAAGGACATGATGGATGACGGCGTCGACGCCGAGATCATCTACGGCATCCTGGGCTCCGCTTCGAAGCTCGACGACAAGGAAGCCGCGAACGAGCTGTTGCGCATCTACAACGATTGGCTGAAGGCGGTGTGGACGAAGCATCCCGATCGCCAGCTGCCGCTCGCCTGCCTGCCCTATGGCGACATCGACGAGGCGGTGAAGGAGGTCCACCGCGTCGCCAAGCTCGGTCTGCGCGGCCTCGAGCTGTCGTGCTCGTGGGACATGGTGCCGATGTGGCATCCAGATTGGGAAAAGCTGTGGAAGGCGGTCGCCGACGTTGACCTGCCGCTGCATTTCCACACTTTCCCGACCACCAACCCAAAGGCGCGCGCCGAGACAAGCGCCCAAGTGCGTCGCGCGGCGATGTTCACCGGCGTGTCGGCCTTCCAGATGGGGCTCATCAACATCATCGCCGCGATGATGGGTGCCGGGGTGTTCGACCGTTATCCGACGCTGCGCGTGTCGTTTGGCGAAAGCGGCGCGGGCTGGCTCGCCTATGCGCTCGACCGGATGGATTTCGAGTTCGAGGACCGCTTCCGCGACCTGATGAAGCTGAAGCCGTCGGAATACTGGAAGCGCTCGTGCAAGTGCACGTTCCAGTACGACCGCATCGGCGCCAAGCTGCTCGACGATATCGGCGTCGAGACGATGATGTGGGGCTCGGACTATCCGCACACCGACGGTGTGTGGCCGGAATCAGACAAGTTCATCGCGGAACAGTTCGCCGAGCTGACCCCCGACCAGGTGCACAAGATCACCTGCGAGAACGCGGCGAAGTTCTATCGCTTTACGAATTAACGGATCGCCCGGCGAAAGTCGGGATCCAAAAAGAACCCCGCGGCCGCGAGGCTGCGGGGTTTTCCGTTGGTGATGCCTCCGCACTCGCGGAGACGTGATTCCGCCGGACGTTAAACAAGTCGGTATCGTTGCATTTTCGGCTTTGAGGAAAAGCGATGCGATTGCTGCCGCGTCTCGCCGCCCTTGCGACCGCCGTGCCGCCGCACCGGCTCGACCAGGATAATGTCGTCGCGCGCGTCGAGCAGCTGTTCGGCCGCTCGCCGGATTTCGAGCGGCTGATCCAGGTCTATGCCAATAGCGATATCGACTGCCGCTATTCGGTGATGCCGTTCGCGTGGTTTGACGAGGCGCATTCCTGGTCCGATCGCAACGCGGCATATCTCGCCGGCGCGCTCGACCTGATCGAGGCCGCCGCACGCCGTGCGCTCGACCGCGCCGATCTGTCGCCGGCCGAGATCGGCGCCATCGTCACCGTCTCGACCACCGGTATCGCCACGCCGAGCCTCGATGCGCTGCTCATGGAGCGGTTGGCGTTTCCCCGCGATGCGGTGCGACTGCCGATCTTCGGATTGGGCTGCGCCGGCGGCGCGCTCGGCTTGGCGCGAGCCGCCGCGCTGGCGACGGCGATGCCCGAAAGACCGGTACTGCTGCTTGTCGTCGAGCTGTGCACGTTGCAGTTTCGTCGCGACGATCTGGCGCGCAGCAATATCGTCGCGACCGCGCTGTTCGGCGACGGCGCCGCGGCGGCGGTGCTGCGCGTCGATGGCAACGGCCCGGCGATCACCGCTTCGGGCGAGCACACTTGGCCAAACAGTCTCGACATCATGGGCTGGGACGTCGCCGAGGATGGGCTGAAGGCGGTGTTCTCGCGCGACATCCCACGCCTCGTGACCGCCGAGCTTGGCCCGGTGCTCGACAAATTTCTGGCCGCGCGCGGGCTGAGTCTTCGCGACATCGATCGTTTCGTGTGTCATCCCGGCGGCCCCAAGGTCATCGACGCCTACGAGGCGATCCTCGGCGCCGATTTCGCCGGCGCGGCGGCGGCGCGCCACTCGCTCGCACAGTTCGGCAACATGTCGGCGGCGTCGGTGCTGTTCGTGCTTGAAGAGGTGCTCGCCGAGACGCGCGATCCGGGCGAGCCAGTCGGCCGCGTCCTGCTGACCGCGCTCGGCCCCGGCTTCAGCGCCGGTTTTGTGCTGCTTGAAGCGCCGTGACGATTTTTCATGCCGTCCTGCTCTTTGTCGTGCTGCAACGCGGGGGCGAACTACTGCTGGCCCGCGCCAATACAAAACGGCTGCTGGAGCGCGGCGCGGTAGAGATCGATCGCGCGGGCTACAAGTGGTTTGTCCTGCTCCATGCCGCGTGGCTCGGCGCTCTGTTCGCGACCGTGCCCGCCACGGCATTACCCAGCTGGCCGCTCCTGGCGTTGTTCTTCACGCTGCAGGCCGGGCGTGTGTGGGTCATCGCGAGCCTTGGCCGACGCTGGACGACGCGGCTCATCGTGGTGCCGGACGCACCGCTCGTCGCCAACGGCCCCTATCGCTGGCTCGACCATCCGAACTATCTGATCGTGATCGGCGAGCTGGCGATTTTGCCGCTGGCGTTTGCGGCGGTTGTAATTGCGGTCGGGTTTTCCGCATGCAATCTTGTACTTCTAAGCCGGCGCATTCGCCTTGAAACACGCGCCCTCCGGCTGCCTAGCTATCACATTCGCGAAACCCAGCCCCGCCGCAACTAACTCTAGGCGCAAGGGAAAAATCGTACTAAAGCCTTATTATCACCCAGCGATGGTATTTTCCGGGGTAATAAGGTGGATCCAGATCGCAGTTTCGGTTTTCTCGCGCATGACGTGGCGCGGCTCTATGGCCGCCGCTTCGACCGCAACGGCCGCCGCCTGGGGTTGACCCGCGCGCAGTGCCGCACACTCGGCTATCTCGCCCGCAACGAGGGCATCAACCAGGCCGGCCTCGCCGACCTCCTGGAAATCCGGCCGATGACGCTGGTGCGCCAGATCGACCGCATGCAGGAGGCGGGCTGGATCGAGCGGCGTCCCGACCCGACCGATCGCCGCGCCCGCCGCCTGTTTTTGACCGACAAGGCACGCCCCGTGCTGGGCCGCATCTGGGATGTCGCGACCGAAACGCAGGACCAGGTGCTGGCAGCACTGTCGCCCGATGAAGCCGATCAGCTGATCGATCTGATGCGCCGCGTGCACGGCGCCATGACCGATCGCGGTCATGCGCGACCGCTGCACGCGACGATCCGGCCGCTGATGCCGAAATCGGCGGCGATCGCCACGCCGGTGAGCGAGCACACGCGATGACGACATCGACCGAGGGGGAGTCGCCCGCGCCATTGCTGCGCCGGGTCTTCGGCGAGCGGCACGGCCGCATCGGCACGCCGACGCGGCCGTTGCGGCAGCGCCTGCGCATGCCGTTGATGGTGGCCGGCCCGGCCATCGTCGCGATTGGTGCGCTGTGGTGGTACGTGACCAGCGGCCGATACGTCGAGACCGACGACGCCTATGTCCAGGCCGCGCGGACCGTCATAAGCGCGGACGTGTCGGGCCGGATCATGACCATCGAGGTCAAGGACAATCAGCGCGTCACCAAGGGCCAGATACTCTACCGCATCGACCCGGCGTATCTGCAGGCCGCGCTCAACGACGCCAAGGCGCAGCTCGGCATCGCCAAATTGCAGGTTGAGGCGCTGAAGGCGACCTATCAGCAGAAGCTCGCCGAGAACAAGTCAGCGCAGGAAACGCTCGATTACAGTCAGCGTGAATACGACCGCCAGAAAAAGCTCCTTGGCTCCGGCGTGTCGTCGCAATCGCAATTCGATCAGGCGTCGAACGCGCTCGAAGTCGCCCGCCAGCGTGTCGCCTCGACCCAGCAGGACATCGAGAACACGCTCGCCCAATTGGGCGGCAACCCGGACGTTCCGGCCAACGACCACCCGATGGTGCAGCGCGCCCAGGCGATCGTCGACCAGAAGCAGATCGACGTCGACGACACGGTGGTCCGCGCACCGGAGAACGGCACTGTCACCAAGGTCGAGCAGTTGCAGATCGGCGACTACATGACCTCGGCGACGCCGGTCTTCTCACTGATGTCGGACCGGCTGTGGGTCGAGGCCAATTTCAAGGAAACCGAGCTGACGAACATGCGGCCCGGCCAGGAGGCGACGGTCGAGATCGATACCTATCCGGACGTCGAATTTCACGCAAAAGTCGAAAGCCTCAGTCCCGGAACGGGTCTCACCTTCTCGCTGCTGCCGCCGGAAAACGCGACCGGCAACTGGGTCAAAGTGGTGCAACGCCTGCCGGTGCGCCTCGTGCTCGAGAATGTCGGCGGAGACACGCCGCTGCACGCCGGGCTCAGCGCGACGGTCAATGTCGACACGCAATATCGCCGGCCCTGGCTCGTGTGGCTGCAACGCGGTTATGATCGCTTCTTCGGAACGGCGCGAGCGGCTGAGACAAAATAATGCCGATCAGGGGGGGAACGGCGGGCGCGCTAGCGGCGCTCGCGGGGGTCGTGTTGCTGCTTGCCGCATGCAAGCAAGGACCGAATTTCTTCTCACCAGCGGCCCCTGAAGAAAAAACCTACACCACACCGGACGACCTGGTGCCGCCGTCCGATGCGCCGGGTATCAAGACCAAGGCGGCGCAACGCATCGCGATAGGCGCCAAGGTCAAAGACGATTGGTGGACACTGTTCCACTCGTATCAGCTCGACGGCGTCATCCGCGACGCGCTCGCCGGCAGCCCGACCATCCAGCAAGCCACCGCGACACTCGCCCAGGGACGTGAGCTGACCGTTGCCGCCGTGGGCGGGTTGCTGCCGCAGGTCGATCTCGCCGCGCAGGGCGGCGGGCAGGCGGTGAACGTGCAGATCAGCGGCGTCAACCGTCCGCCGGTTTCGGTTCCCATCCTCGGCGTCGGACCGACGGTCAGCTATGCGGTCGATGTGTTCGGCGCGCTGCAGCGCACCGTCGAGGCGCAATCGGCGCAAGCCGATGTTAGCGACTATCAGCTCGCAGCGACCTATCTCGCGCTGGGTGGCAACATAACCAACCAGGCGATCACCATTGCCGGGCTGCGCGCGCAGATCAAAACCGTCAACCAAATCCTCGCCGACGACCAGCGCAACCTCGACCTCGTCAAAACCGCACAGGCCGGCGGCACCGCGACGATGGTCGACGTCACAACCGCGCAGACCCAGCTCGCCAATGACCGCACTCTACTGCCGCCGTTACGGCAGCAGCTGAGCGTCGCGCGCGACGCGCTCGCGGTCTATGTCGGCAAGACGCCGGCCGATTGGTCGCCGCCCGATTTCGACCTCGACGGGCTGACCCTGCCGAAGGTGGTTCCGGTGAGCCTGCCGTCGGATTTGGTGCGGCAGCGCCCGGACATTCTCGCCGCCGAGGCGCAGCTACATGTCTCCGCCGCACAGGTGGGCGTGGCCACCGCCAACCTCTATCCGAAATTCACGCTGACCGCGGGCTTTGCACAGACCGCCACCGATGTCAGCAATTTCACCGGTGCTTTTTCCGCCTGGAGCGCTTTCGGCAACATGGCGGCGCCGATCTTTCATGGCGGTACGCTGAGCGCCCAGCAACGCGCCGCGAAAGATGCGCTCGACGCTTCATGGGCGGCCTATCGCGGCACGGTGATCGCGGCCTTTGGCCAGGTCGCCGACCAGCTGCAGGCGCTCGCGCATGACGACGAGGCCGTGAAGACCCAGCAAGCCGCGGTCGCCTCGGCCGACCAGGCGCTAAAGCTCGCGCGGCTCAGCTATCAGGCCGGGAACTCGACCCTGCTCCAGCTGCTCGACCCCGAGAGGCAGCGCCAGCAGGCGGTGCTCGGCCTCGTCCGCGCGCAGACCCAGCGGCTCGCCGATACGTCGCAGCTCCTGGTCGCGCTCGGCAGCGGCTGGTGGAACACGCCGCCCTCCGCGCCCGGGCCGGAACCCGACCCGCACGCGCTGGTGCCAGGATCGCCGACTTCGACGCCCAAGCTGCCGGCCACGCAGGCGCCGGACGACGGCCCGTTCTGGGTGAAGTGGTTCAAAAGCTGACGCGCTTGCCGGGTTCGCGCTAAACCCGAGCCGTGAATGATTTCATTTCGCTCTCCGATGCGCTAGCAAGCCGCGAGTTCTGGCGGATCGTTGGGCTGTCGCTGTCGGTGAGTCTGTCGGCGAGCGGTGCGGCGGCGGTTCTCGGTCTGCCGCTGGGCACGGCGTTGGCGATCTGGCGGTTTCCCGGCCGCGATGCGATCGTCGTCGTCGCCAACGCGCTCTTGGGTCTGCCGCCGGTCGTCGTCGGGCTTGCGCTGTACCTGCTGTTGTCGCATTCCGGGCCGCTCGGCAGGCTCAACCTGTTGTTCACACCGGCCGCGATGATGATCGCCCAGGCGACGCTGGCCTTGCCGATCGTCATCGCCCTAGCGCACCGCGCGGCGCAGAGCTGCTGGGCCGCGTATGGCGACGCGCTGATGGATCTGGGCGCCAGCAAGCCGCGCGCCGTGCCAGTGATTATCGCGATGGCCCGCGCGCCAATGCTAACCGCAGCGCTTGCCGGGTTTGGCCGCACCGTCTCCGAGGTCGGCGCGATCATCATCGTCGGCGGCAACATCGCGGGCTACACGCGCACGATGACGACCGCCATCGTGCTCGAAACCGGCATGGGCAATTTGACGCTGGCGCTGGGTTTGGGATTGGTGCTGATCGGGCTGACAACGATGATCTGCGCCGGCGCCTTCGTTCTCGCCGGGCGCTCCAACGAATAAAGGAAACGTTCGAACATGCGCAGACTGTGGCTCGGCCTCGTGGCTGTACTTGCCTGCTGCCCGCTCGCCAATGCCGCCGACGACACGCCCGCGACCGCCGCAGGCAAGACCATTATGCTCGCCTCGACCACTTCGGTGGACAATTCCGGGCTGCTCGGGGCGATACTGCCGCAATTCACCAAGGAGACGGGGATCACGGTGCATGTGCTCGCGCTCGGCACCGGACAGGCGCTCGACACCGCGCGCCGTGGCGACGCCGATATCGTGCTGGTGCACGACCCCGAAGCGGAACAGAAATTCCTCGACGAAAACGACGGCATCAATCGCAAGCAGATCGCCTGGAACGATTTCATCATCGTCGGGCCAAAAGACGACCCGGCGCATATCGAGGGCGGCCACGACGCGAAAGCCGCATTTACCAGCATCGCCAAAAGCCAGGCGCCGTTTGTCTCGCGCGGCGATAAAAGCGGCACCAACGCGCTGGAAATGCGGCTGTGGAGGGCTGCGCAAATCTATCCGCAAAGCGGAAGCGGCACCTGGTATCGCGATATCGGCGGCGGCATGGGGGCCGCGCTCAACGCCGCGACGGCGATGCCGGCCTATACGCTGTCCGACCGCGGTACCTGGATCAGCTTTAAGAATAAGGGGCCGCTACGGATTGTGGTCGAGGGCGATCCCGCGCTGCTCAACCGCTACGACGTGATCGAGCTGAACCCGAAAACCACCCGAGCGCCAAAGTGACGCTGGCGCACGAACTCTGGACGTGGCTCAGTACCGAGCCAGGGCAGACAGCTATCGGCGCTTATCGACTTGACGGGGAGGAGCTGTTCCACCCCTCCGCCACCAACCCGAAGTGAGGTCTACCAGCGGTGCCAATAGCCCCCGTGATGCCAGTAGGGGTGCCAACCCCAGCCCCACGGATGGCCATAATAGGCATGCCAATAGGGGCCCGGGCCGCAGCGCCAGCCCCAATAGGTCCACCAACAGGCCGCATCGGCGGGATGCACCGTAAATGCGCCCACCAGTACGATCGCGGCGAGGGTGCAGAGCAGCAGTTTCATGGGGGCACCTTTCGGTTTCCAGTTCACTGATGCTTTAAAATACGCACCGGGATCGTTTTATAGTTCCCGCGCTCAAAAATTTTTTGCGTTCCGCGAAAAGCCGCAAACAAAGACAGCGGCGTAGAATACCCACGCCGCCGTCTCATCAGGTTCGTTTTGAGCTAGCGACTACCAGTCGTGGTGCCAGTGACCCCAATGGTGCCAGCCACCGCCCCACGGATGCGAGCAGTGCATGCCCCACGGGGTCGGCCAGCAGGCGGCCTGCGCCGGCACCGCCGTCGCTGCGCCAAGCAGCATGACAACCGCGAGGGCGCTAAGGATCGTTTTCATGGCTTCACCTTTTCTTGTTGCCAAAAGTGATGCCAGGCAAACGCACTATCACCGTTTCCTGTTCCCCAAAACCTATCAAGGCCAGACGGAAGCGGGACAGCGTCCCGATTACCGTTACGCGGCGGCGAGCTGGCGCGGACGATAGATCGAGATATGGCCTGTACGGACGATCGGGGTCTTGTTATTGGCCACGATCAGCGCGTCGAGATCGACGAACAGATGTCCTTTATGCTCGTAATTGTTGACTACGCGCGCCCGCACGGTCAGGGAGTCGCCGAGCCGGGCCGCGGCGAAATGTTGAATCTTGCTGCCGACATGCATCCAGGGGCCCAGCGTCACATTGCGATTGAGCGCGAAATTGCCGATATGCGGCACCAGCACGGGGTGGAGCAGCCCTTCCTTTTCGTAGAGGGGCGACGTCTCGCCCACCTCACTGACGTATTGCGTGATCAGCTCCGATGTCACCGGCAGCGGGTCCATGCCGAGCCAGGTGTCGACAGCAAGCGAGTCCTCATCCGCCGGCGGGCGGCTCGAGCTTTGCGGCACATCGCGAAACTCGGCGAGGGCTGGCGGAGACGGCGCCGCATTTGGCAATGACGCGGTGCCGGTCGCGCAGACAACGCCGCGGCATTCGAGGCTGATATCGAGCGCACCGTCGCGTTCAGTTGCGGTGACCGAGACGTAGTCGCCGTCGTAGACCGGCTTTGAGAAGCGGCACTCCGCGCTTCCGCGTTCGAGCCAATCCTGTCCCCAGCGCTCCAGCGGCAGATGCGTCATATAGGCATAGACGATCGCGCCGGGCACGAGGCCGCCGCCGAACCCGAATTTCTTGGCGACCTCATCGTCATGGATCTTGTTTTCGGAGGCTTTGGCCGTATTGAAGGCCCGCACCGAATAGCTGAGCGCGCTCATCGCTCCCTCACTTCGATTTGTCGGCGATGATCGCGTTGATCTTGTCGATGTCCTCATGCGGCTGCTCGATCCCCGAGCGCTCGACCTGCAGCAACATGCCGACGCGGCTGTCGCGTGTGCCCCAGCCCCGGGTCATCGCCTCGGTCAGCTCTTCAAGCGCCAGGTTCGCGAGACGCATCGGCACCCCGACTTCCTTGCCGAGGCCGACGGCCAGCGACACGTCCTTGTGCAGCAGCCTGAGCGCGAAATCGGCCGGGTCGTATTGCCCGGCGAGAAATTTACCGAGCCGGTCGAAGGTGCGGGGACGGCCGGTCGCGCCCTGGCGCACTGCTTCCCACAGATCGAGCGGCGGGACGCCGGCCTTGATCCCCATCGTAAAGACCTCGGCCAGCGCGACATTCATCACCGCGCTGGTGCAGTTATGCACGAGCTTGGCGATCGTACCGGCGCCGCTCGGGCCGATATAGGCGGCCTGATCGCCCATCGCGCCGAGCACCGCCTGGTAGCGGTTGAACTGTTGCTCGTCGCCGCCGACCCAGATCGCCATCTTGCCGCTTGCCGCGCCGCCCGGACCGCCGCTCACCGGCGAATCCAGCATGTAGATGTTCTTTTCGGCGAATGCCGCGTTGAGCTTGCGCACCACCGAGACCGAATTGGTCGACATGTCGAAGAACGCGGTATCGGGTTTCATGCCTTCGATAAGTCCGTTTGGCCCGATCGCCACCGCCTCGACATCGGCCGGCACCGGCAGCGAGGTGAACACCACCTCGCTCTGCTCGCCCAGCGCCTTCGGGCTGTCGGCCCATACCGCGCCATTGGCGATATAGGGCTCGGCCGCGGCGCGGCGGAGATCATAGACGACGAGCTGGTGCCCGGCCTTTTGCAGATTGGCCGCCATGCCCTTGCCCATCATCCCGAGCCCGATAAAACCGACCTTCATGTTCTCCTCCACTCATTCCTCTCCGTCATGCCCGGGCTTGTCCCGGGCATTCATGGGATCGTTCGGCTGAAAGACGTGGATGGCCGGAACAAGTCCGGCCATGACGATGGGTGACAGCTAGTCGCGGTGCCGAAGCTGGTTGTTGACTTGGCGATCGCCGGCGAGCCAGCGCTTGAGCTCGCTGTGAGCGTCGGCCTTGCGCAGCGTGTCGATCTCCGCCACGTCGGGCGGATCGCAGGTGAATTCGAGGATCATCCCGTCGGGCGACCGCGTGTAGATCGACTTGCAGTAGCCGTGGTCGGTCTCGCGGAACGGCTCGCCAGCGGCATTGAGCCGGGCTTTCAGTTCCTCATAGGTCTGGTCGCTGGCCTTCAAGGCGATATGGAAATGGCTGTCGACCTTGGGCGGCTCCTTCGCCTGGGTCAGCTCGTACATTTCGGGATCGGCGAACTGGAAGAACGCCAGCGCGCCGCCGTCCTTGAGCCCGAAAAACGTGTGGCAGAAATCGACATCGCGGCCGAGATCGTCGCGATACGTGCGCTCGCACCAGGTCGCGACCAGCGGGATGCCGAGCAGGTCTTCGAGAAAGCGGCGGTTAGCCTCGTGATCCTTCACGACATAGGCGTTGTGGTGCAGGCGTTGCGGCAATTCGTCGAGCAGTTTCGCTCCGCCAGATTCGGCTTCGCGCGGTCTGGCTTCGATCGTGTCCATCGGTATCCTCCCTAGCGCCAGGATCGAGCATATTTCCCGCCTCGCCTCGCCGCAAGGAAACGGAAGCGCATGACCCTGCCCCTCGATACGCATCTGAAGATCGGCGTGATGACGATTCACCGCCGCACCGAACCGGCGACAGGCCCGTGGCTGCCAAAGATCGACGAGCTGGAGCGTTTTGTCCGACAGGTCGATGACGGCGGCTACGATTCGATTTGGGTCGGCGACCACATTTCATTCCCGATCCCGGCGCTCGATCCGCTGCTGCTGTTGGCGCAGGCGGCCGTGGTAAGCCGGCGCCTACTGCTCGGCACGGCAGTCTACCTGCTGCCGCTGCGCCATCCGGTCCCGGTGGCAAAGCAGGTGTCGACGCTCGACCACCTCAGCGAAGGCCGGCTTATTTTCGGAGTCGGCGTCGGCGGCGAATTCCCCAAGGAATATGAGGCCTGCGGCGTGCCCATTCGCGAACGCGGCGCGCGCCTTTCAGAAGCGATGCCGATGCTCCGCCAGCTCTTCACCGGAACCCCGGTAACCCACCAGGGTCGCCATTACGCGAGCTTCACCGAAGTCCCGCTGCAGCCGCCGGCGCGACAAGCGGACGGGCCGCCGATCTGGTGCGGCGGCCGCTCGGATGCGGCGCTCGCCCGCGCCGGCCGGCTTGGCGATGGCTGGATTTCCTACGTGATCACACCGCAGATGTACCGGGACGGCCTTGCCAAGATTGCCGTCGCGGCCGAGGCGGCCGCGCGGCCGTTCACGAGGTTCGGCACCGGCCACCAGTTGTTCCTGTGCCTCGACGAGACTTACGAGAAGGCGCTCGATGCAGCGACGATCACGCTCAGCCATCGTTACGCGATGGATTTCCGTCGCGCCGCCGAGCGCTATGCCGCGCTCGGTCAGCCCGAGCAGGTCGCCGCGCGGTTGCGCGATTTTTTCGACGCGGGCGTGCGCCACATCGCCATCGACTTTGTCGGCCCCTACGAGGAACGGCCGCGGCAAATCGATGAATTTGCCCGCAAGGTGCTGCCCCTGCTCGCCGATCTGCGCGGCGGGGTAGGCTCGCCTACCCCGCCGACTTCACCGAGCCGCCCGAATGGAGCATAGCGATCTCGCTGGCCGAGAAACCCCAGTCGCGCAGCACATCGTCGGTGTGCTCGCCGCAATAGGCGGGGCGCGATTGCACCCGCGCCGGTGTGCCGAGAAATTTCGGCGCGGGGCCGGGCTGGGCGACGCCGTCGATACCGACAAAGCTGCCGCGATGCGTGTTGTGCTCGTGCTGGATCGCTTCGGACATGGTGAGCACCGGCGCAAAGCAGATGTCGGTCTGCTGCATGATCGCGACCCATTCGGCGCGCGTCTTCTGCTTGAAGATTTGGGCGAAGCGCTCCCGCATCGCCGGCCATTGTCCGCGGTCCGATTGCGCGGGCAGCTCGGCGCCCTCCAACCCAGTATGGGTCAGCAGCAGACGGTAGAATTGCGGTTCGATCGAGCCGACCGAGATGTACTCGCCGTCCTTGGTCTCGTAGACATGATAGAAATGCGAGCCGCCATCGGTGCGGTTATGGCCGCGCTTTTCGTTCCAGGCGCCTGACGCCAGCGCTCCGTACATCATCATCATCAGCGAGGCGGCGCCCTCGACCATCGAGCAGTCGATGACCTGCCCCTTGCCGGTCGCCCGCGCGCTCAGGACGCCGGCGAGCACCCCCATCGCCAGATACAGCGCACCGCCGCCAAAATCGCCGATCAGGTTCAATGGCGGCACCGGCGGCCCGCCGGGCTCACCGATCGCCGCCAACGCACCCGATAGCGCGATGTAGTTGATGTCATGCCCCGCGATATGGGCGATCGGCCCGTCCTGGCCCCAGCCAGTCATCCGGCCGTAAACCAGCCGCTTGTTGCGCGCGAGGCAGATGTCCGGACCGAGGCCAAGGCGCTCCATGACGCCAGGCCGGAATCCTTCGATCAGCGCGTCGGCTTGTTCGATGAGGCGCAACACCGCGTCCTGACCGGCCTTGTTCTTGAGGTCGACCGCGATGTTTCGCCGGCCACGCAGCAACAGGTTGAAGCGCGCGTCATTGCCGTCGCGGTCGGTGTCGGAGCCGACATTGGCGGCGCGGTCGATGCGCACGACCTCGGCACCCATGTCGGCGAGCAGCATCGCGCAAAACGGCGCCGGCCCAATGCCGGCAAGCTCGACGATCTTCACCCCTTCGAGCGGTCCCATGTCCTGTCCTCTTCGATAGCAGCGTATTAGTGTCTACCCAGTCGAAGAGGGCGACAAGGAGCGCAAGCGGATGAAAATCGTGATCACCGGCGGATGCGGGTTTCTCGGCCGGCGGCTGGCGCTGCTGCTGCTGGAGAAGGGCTGCGCGCTTGCCCCGATCGACGAGCTGGTGCTGTTCGACAACGCACCCTCAGCGCTGCCGCTGCCCGACGACAAGCGCGTCTCGGTCGTCACCGGCGACATCGCCGACCGTGCCACGGTCGCGAAGCTGATCGCCCCCGGCACAGACGCGATCTTCCACCTCGCGGCGATCGTCAGCGGCCAGGCCGAGGCCGACCCCGATCTCGGCTATCGGGTCAATCTCGACGGGACGCGCGCGGTACTCGACGCATGCCGGGCGCTGGGCTCCCGACCTCGCCTCATCTTCGCGAGCTCGCTCGCGGTCTATGGCGGCGCGCTGCCGCCGGCGGTCGGCGACGATACCGCGCTGACCCCGCAAAGCTCCTATGGCACGCAAAAGGCGATCGGCGAGCTGCTGGTCAATGACTACAGCCGCAAGGGCTTTGTCGACGGCCGCGCGCTGCGGCTACCGACTGTCGTGGTGCGGCCGGGTCTGCCGAACCGCGCCGCCTCGACTTTTGCCTCGTCGATGATCCGCGAGCCGCTGAACGGCAAGGATGCGGTGTGCCCGGTATCACCCGAGACGGTCATGGCGCTGGCGTCGCCGCGCCGTATCGTGGCTTCGCTCGCGCACGCGCTCGACATTCCAAGCGACAAGATCGGGCAAAACCGCACGCTGCAGCTGCCGGGCTATTCGGTGTCGG
This sequence comes from Allostellaceae bacterium, assembly GCA_035570495.1. Taxonomy (GTDB): domain Bacteria; phylum Pseudomonadota; class Alphaproteobacteria; order ATCC43930; family CGMCC-115725; genus DATARH01. Next base: position 18,856 of record DATMLO010000089.1, read on the forward strand.
TCGGCGAGATGGCCGAGGCGCTGCGCCGCGCTGCCGGTGAAAGCGCCTACAAGCGCATCGCCTGGCAGCCCGACCCGACGATCCAGGCGATCGTCGGCAGCTGGCCGCGCGAACTGCACGCGCCGCGTGCCGAGGCGCTCGGCTTCCAGCCCGATGCCGGCATCGACGAGGCCGTCCAATTCTTTATCGAGGACGACCTCGCGATGCAGCAGGCGCTCGCCGGGTAGTTGCCTACTCCGCTGCCACGACCGCGAGACCCTGCTCGCCAGTGATGGCTTCGAGCTGGCCGACCGTCTCCTTACCGAACAGCGCCGGGATGAAGGCGCCGGCCAGCACGACGATCGTGATCGTGCCGAAGAAGATAAACGGGTTGCCGACATGCGGCTCCATCAAGAACGGCGCCATAACGCCGGCGAAAATGCGGCCGAACGCCTCCCCGAACACGTTCCCGCGCCCACGCAGGGCGGTCGGGAATTGTTCGGACAAATAGACCCGCACCACGGTGAACGACGACAGCGCGGTGAAGCCCATAATGACGGCGCCGCCCGTCATCATCAGCCCGGCATAGTCCCCGCCAAGATGCGCCGTCGCCATCAGGACGCACCCTGGCAGGGCACCCGACAGCGAGTAGGCGATCGCCCAGCGCCGTCCCCAGCGTTCCATCAGCAGCGCGTTGAACGCTTTGCCCGGGATGGTCGACAGAAACACGATCGTGGTGATCGCGAAGCCCGTCGTGACCCCCGCGCCCTGCTCGATCAGCGCCTTCGGCAACAGGATCGCGTTCAGGTAGTAGCAGGTGCCGGCGGCCATCGCGGTCAGGATGCCGACGGCGGTCCAGCGGAACTGCCCAGCCGCGAACAGGGCGCTGAACGGCGGCAACTGGGAGCGCTGCTCATCGAGGTTCGAGCCGAGTTCCTCAACTGTCAGGTGCGGAATCTTGTCGCCGCAGCGCTGGATGTATTGGTTGACCGTGTCGACCGCCTCTTGAACACGCCCATGACGCAGCTGCCAGCGCGCGCTTTGCGGGATCACCAGATGAACGAGGATCGGCACGATAAAGAGCGCGAGACCGCCGGGCAGCGCGATCCAGCGGAAGCCATTGTCGCTTCCAGCCAAGAAGCCCGCGGCAAGCGGCAACAGCGCGAAGGCGCTGGCCAGGCAGATTTCATAGATCGCGCCGTAGGTTCGCCGATGCTGCGCGGGCATCAACTCGGCCGCCACCGGGAACGGCGCGGTGATCGCGAAGCCGAGCCCGATGCCGGTCAACAGGCGGACGACGATCAGCTGCTCGGCGGTCTGCACGAATGGGATCATCAGGGTAAAGAAGGTCATGCCGACCACGCCGATCTGGATGATCGTCTTGCGGCTGACATGGTCGGAGATCGCGGCCGAGATGAACCCGCCGACGACGACAAACATCGTCGCGGCGATAGTCAGCCAGCGAATCTGATCGGGCGTGATGTGGAGCGGGCCCTTGGCGAGGACAAGCAATGACCCGGTCAGCGCAAGGTCGTAGCCGTCGGTAAAGCCGACCAACCCCAATACCAGGATCACCGCGATGTGGTACGGGCTGAACGGAATGCTGTCGAGCTTCCGGCCCAGGACGGCAATTGCTGGCATATCAGGCATTTACGAGCTCCCTGTTCGCAAAATACGTACAATTCGAGCCGCCGTTTTGCCGGCTGTTCTCGGCCTTGGCGGCCGTATCGCATAAAACTGTCGTATGAATCTATCGGCGTTGCAATGGGATCGCGCAGACTTGAGCAACCGCCCGACATTGCGGAGAGCCTGCGTCCGGCGGATACTTCGGCGCGCTCTTGGGGTGGGGGATTTTTCCGGGAGATGGGCAGATACGCACGCCTCGTGGCGGCGGCGCTGACGCTGAGCGGCTGCGCCTACGTCCAGCAAGTGCGGCAGCTCGTGCAACCGGAGCTGCAGCCGGGATGGCCGTCGGAGCTCACTTGCCGTGGCGATTTCGCGCAATTCTCCAACGGCTTCATGATCACCCGCCCAATGGAGCTGCATTTCGCCGTCTGGTGGTCAGCGCCGGCCGTCCAGCCCATCGACGGCGGCGGACGAACCAGGATCCTGTCGCTGACGGCGCTCGAGCTGTCGTTCGAGGTGCCGTATGAAGGCTACAAAGTCGCCTACCACCTCAACCGCGTCGACGGCTCGTTCACCCAGCGCCCGAGCCTTGGGGGCGTCTTCTCCGGCAATTGCCAGACGAAGCCGCTGCTGACGACGCTCTAGCGGCTACGATTTCGCCGAATCGTAAGGGTAGAGCGCGTCGCCGTCTTTGTATTTAGCTGGCCACAGGATGATCGGGTTCTTCGCGTCCTGGAACTGGTCGACGCCGTTGCCGGTGACGTGCTGGAACTGCACCATCATCGAGTGCGAGACGCTGAGCTCCCCGTCCTCGCCAAAGGCGATGTCGCCCATCACGGTCTTGAAGGTGTGGCTTCGCATCCAGTCGGCGATCTTGTCCTGGTCGAGCCCTTTCGCTCCCTCGACCGAGTCGGCAAGCACCTGCATGTAGGTGTAAGCCCAGGGCGCCAGGTAATAGCCGAGCGGGTCGACGCCCGAACTGGCCGCCTTGTCGTGATATTTCTTGAGAAAGTCCATCACCCCGGGGAACTGCATGGTCTTTGCCGGGATCCAGAAATCATAATTGACGATGCCGTTCATCAACGGGCCGAGTTGCTCCTTCACCGAGGTGGTCTGCAGCCCAACCATGCCGCCGCCGAATAATTTGGTCTTGAGCCCAACCTCGTTCGCCGCGTGGACGATGCCGACCGTGTCGACAGGATACGATGCGACGAACACCGCATCGGGATTGGTCGCCTGCACGGCGCGAATGACCGGGCTGTAGTCGGTCGTCGTCGGCGGGTAGTTCTTGTCGTAGACGATATCCCAGCCGAACTTCTTGGCGTTCTTACGTACGCCATCGGCTGAGGCGCGCGGATACTCGGCATCGGCGGCGATGATCGCCAGCGTCTTCGGCGCCGGGTTCTGCTGCGCGCCAACCTCAAAAAAGCCCACCGTCGACGACACTGTCGGATCGGGGCCGGTCGGGGTGATCGTGAAGTATTTCGGGTAGTGGAACTGCTCGTTCACGGCGAGGCCGAACAGCGACAAGAAGGTCTTGTTGTGCTGGATGATGACGGGCATCGCCGGGGCGATGACATTGGTGCCATAGCCGGAAACGACGAGGTCGACCTTGTCGACGTCGATCAGCTTCGTATAAAGGCCCGGCACCGTCGACGGGTTCGACTGGTCGTCATAGATCACGAACTCGACCGGGCGACCCAGCAACCCGCCTTTGGCGTTGATATCGTCCTTCCAGATGTCCATCGCCACCAGCGCCGATTTACCGTTGGCGGCGAGCGGGCCGGTCTGCGCCATGCCGAGCCCGATGCGGATCGGATCGGCCGAACGCGCAATGCGCGGCAGCAAGGGCGCGGCGGCAACGCCGAGCACGGTGGCGGTGAACGAGCGACGATCCATGACTTCCCTCCCCTTGTGTTCCCCGGTGCCGAACCTGTGACCCCACGATGGCCGGCCCGCGATGTATTTTGCGCGCGCAGTTAAGCGGCAGGTGGACGCCGATGAAAGTTATTTCCGTCATTCTCGCGCTCTTGCTGTCATCGGTCGCGGCGGCGGCAGAGACGCGGCCGGTCGTGGTCGAGCTGTTCACCTCGCAAGGCTGCTCGTCCTGCCCGCCAGCTGACAAGCTGCTCGGCGAGCTCGCCCAACGCGGCAATGTGATCGCGCTTGGCTACCACATCACATACTGGGACGGCGCGCAGTGGCACGACCCGCTATCCCTGCGCGAGGCGACCGAGCGGCAGCAGGCTTATGACGAGACCCTGACCCGCGGCCAGATATACACGCCGCAAATGGTCATCGAGGGCACGGAGGATGTGGTCGGCTCCGAACGGAGCCTTGTGCTGGCAGCGCTCGACAAGGCGAAGCCGGTCGCCGCCGCGAGCGTGACCTTCGCGCCCGACCGGCGCTCGGTCACAATCGGCGCCGGAGCGGCTCCCGCTGGCGCCGGCGTGCTCCTCGCCCGCTATGTGCTGCGGCGCGCGACCGAGGTCAAAGGCGGAGAGAATGCCGGGCACGCGGCGGTCGACGTCAACGCAGTTACGTCGCTCAAGATGATCGGCGAATGGGCCGGCAAGGCGGAGAGCTTGCCGATCGAGCCGCCGCGCGACGGCGAAGGACTCGCCCTGCTGGTCCAGTCGCCGGACGGGAGATTCCTCGGCGCCGCCTCGATCGAGGGGCCGGCTACATCACCGCCCCAAGCACCCAGGGCGTAAACTCGTCTTCCCCAAAACCGAGGATTTCGCTCTTCGTCTGTTCGCCGGACGCGGTGTCGAGCACCAGCCGGAAGATGCGCTCGCCCATCTCGGCGACCGTCGCCTCGCCATCGGCGATCGGGCCGCAATCGATGTCCATATCGTCTTCCATGCGGCGGAAGAGGGGCGTGTTGGTCGCCAGCTTCAGCGACGGTGCGGGCTTGCAGCCAAACACCGAGCCGCGCCCCGTGGTGAAGCAGATGATGTTGGCGCCGCCGGCGACCTGGCCGGTCGCCGAGACCGGGTCGTAGCCCGGCGTATCCATGAACACGAAGCCCTTTTTCGTGATCGGCTCCGCATAACGGTAGACGTCGACGAGGTTGGTGCTGCCGCCCTTGGCGACCGCGCCCAGCGATTTTTCGAGGATCGTCGTGAGCCCGCCCGCCTTGTTGCCGGGCGAAGGGTTATTGTTCATCTCGCCGCCGGTGCGCGCGGTGTAATCCTCCCACCAGCGGATGCGCTCGACGAGCTTTTCGCCGACCTCGCGGCTCGCGGCGCGGCGAGTCAGGAGATGCTCAGCGCCGTAGATTTCCGGCGTCTCCGACAGGACGGCTGTGCCGCCGTGGCGCACCAGTAGATCGACGCAAGCACCGAGCGCCGGATTGGCGGTGATGCCGGAATACCCGTCCGAGCCGCCGCATTGCAGCGCCAGGGTCAGGTGGCTCGCCGGCACCGTCTCGCGCCGCACGTCGTTGGCGGCGGGAAGCATCGCCTTGATGCGT
>DATMLO010000090.1:0-3856 GCA_035570495.1 Allostellaceae bacterium
ATTGTCGAGGTCGTGCCCGGCGCTCGCGGCTTCCGGATGGGTCTCGGGATAGGCGGCCACGCTGATCTCGAAATCGGCAACCCGCTTCAGCCCGGCGACGAGATCGGCCGCGAACGCATAGCCGCCGGGATGTGGCGCGTAGCGCTCGCCGCTGCCCATACCCCCCGGCGGATCGCCGCGCAGCGCAACGATATGGCGGATGCCGGCTTCCCAATACTGGGCGGCGACGACGTTGATCTCCTCGCGGGTCGCGGCGACGCAGGTGAGGTGGGCGGCGGGTTCGAGCGCGGTCTCGTTGCGGATGCGGCGCACCGTCGCGTGGGTCCGCTCGCGGGTCGAGCCGCCGGCGCCGTAAGTCACCGACACAAAGCGCGGGCCCAGCGGCTCGACGCGCTTGATGACCTCCCACAGCCGCTCTTCCATCTCGGGCGTCTTGGGCGGGAAGAACTCGAACGAGATGCGCGGCGGCGCGGCGTCGAAATCACGCGCCGGGTCGGCGGAGAGCAGGCCGCGTGGCGCGGCGGGCCGGCGCCGATCGGGAATACGGCGTTCGCTCATGGCTGCAACACCTGATCGACGGCGGCGATTTCGGTCGCCGCCTCGGTGCGGATCTGCGGATGGCGCTGCGCGGTCCAGATCGCCACGGTCAGCGGATCCCCTTGGAGATGCCGCGGCGCTGCGGGCCCGAGACCGGCATCGCGGCACCATTCGGCGACCTCGCCATCGGCAAAGCCAAGTCGGCGATGCGCGTGCTCGTCGCGTAGATATTCGAGCGTATGCGGCGCGAAATCGACGACGATCAGCACGCCGCCGGGGCGCAGCACGCGCGCCGCCTCGGCGATCGCCGAGGCCGGCCGGTCGGCGTAATGCAGCACCTGATGGATCACCACGGCATCGAACGCCGCGTCGGGCAACGGCAGCTGGTACATGTCGCCAAGCCGCACCATGCCGTTCGAGGCGCCGGCGCGCTCGAGATTGACCCGGGCGACCGCGAGCATCTCGCGCGACTGGTCGATGCCGAGCGCCTGGCCGACGCGCGGCGCCAGCACCTCGATCACCCGGCCCGTGCCGGTGCCGATATCCAGCAGGTCGCGCGGCGCGGCGCGGGCGACGATGTCGGTCAGCGCGGCCTCAACCTCGCGCTCATCGATATAAAGCGAGCGGATACGATCCCAGTTCGGAGCATTTTCGCTGAAATAGGCGGCGGCGCGCTCGGCCCGCTGCTGCTTGATCGCGGCGAGACGCTGCAGGTCGAGCACCACCGTCGGCTCCCCGGCATCGCAGGCTGCGACAAGATGACCGGCGAGGGCGCTCGCGGCGCCGCCGGTGCTGACCCGGTAGAAAACCCAGCTCCCCTCGCGGAAGCGGTCGAGCAGTCCGGCCTCACACAATAATTTGAGATGACGGGAGACGCGCGGCTGGCTTTGTCCGAGGATTTGCGCGAGCTCGCTGACCGTCAGCTCGCCGCGTGAACACAAGACAAGAAGGCGCAGCCGCGTCGGCTCGGCAACCGCTCGCAGCGCGGCGAGGAGATCGCCCAGTGACGCGTTTCCGGACGCGGAATCTCCGGGGGCACCAACCATCGATCAAACATATAAAGATATCTTTATATCGTCAAGCTGAATGGCCACCGCCCACGAATCACCCCGAAAAACATGATACGGCGCGCCGGCCGCTTGGGTTCGCACAACTCACCCCTGCGTGTCGAACGGGCCGCATGGTTAATGGTTTCTACGTATAATGCCGCTATATGATGCACGGATCGCTTGCCGTGAGTGCGCGTTATTGTTCATTATCCCGGCGCGCTGCCAGCCAGAAAACGCGAGGGCTCTTAATGTACCGCCGCCGCAAGTTTGCGCACGTCTCTTCGGGTCTGATGACTGCGGCGGCGCTGGCCGTGTTGTTGCCGTTTGGCGCACGAGATGCAGCCGCGCAGCAGCCTTCGCCTGCCGTCGCCGCGCCGCCGCCCGTCGACGACATCAACGATCCTTATGAAGCGATGAACCGGTCGATCTTCGGGTTCAACGAGGGCGTTGATCGCACTGTGCTGGTTCCGGTGGCCAATGCCTATCGCGCGGTCATCCCCAGCACGTTCCGTGACATGATCCACGATTTCCTGCAGAACCTGAATTCGCCGATCATCTTCGCGAATGACGTGCTGCAGGGGCAGCCTGGCCTTGCCACCGAGACCTTCGGACGGGCGCTGCTCAACACGACGATTGGCTTTGGCGGCACGATCGATGTCGCCGCCAAGCTTGGGGTGCCCTATCACACCAACGATCTCGGCATCACTCTGGCGACCTGGGGCGTGCAGTCTGGGCCCTACCTGATGCTGCCGGTCCTGGGCCCGTCGAACCCGCGCGACCTGTTTGGCGATGTCGCCGACAGCTTTGGCGACCCCGGCAATATCATCGCGAGCAACAAGCACTACCTCTGGGCGTCGTTTGCCCGCGCTGTCGTCTCGGGGGTCGATGAGCGGTCGCGCAACATCGAGAGCCTCGCCGAGATCGAGCGCACCTCGCTCGACTTTTACGCGACGGTCCGCTCGCTGGCACGGCAACGCCGCGCCGCGCAGATCCGTCACCAGAAAGAGGACGTGCCGAATGCCTCGCCGCTGCAAGGCGCGAACGCACTGCCCACGCCTCCCCCACGCGAGTCGGTCGCGGCGCTGCCCGCTCCCACTCCCACCACCGCGGCGATGAGCTATCGGATGATCGGCCCGCAAGCGGCGACGCCCCAGCCGATGACGTCTCAGCCGGCCGCGGCGCCATCGTCGGCGGGCGGCCTCGCCGACCTGCAAAGATCTTCGATGAGTTCGTCTGCGGCTTCTGGACGTTAGTGCTGCAATGACGCGTCGTGGGTTTGCGCTTCTCGCACTGATTTTGACTGCCGGCATGCTGGCAGCGCCGCCGCGCGCGGTTGCGCAGTCCGACCCAGTCGCCTTCATCAACGACCTCGGGGTCCAGGCGATCCAGGTGCTCGGGCCCAGCGTGCAGCCGCCTGCCCGGGTGCAGCGGTTCCGTGAGCTGTTCTCGTCCGATTTCGATCTGCCGGGAATCAGCCGTTTTGTGCTCGGGCGCTACTGGCGCTCCGCCACGCCCGAACAGCAGCAGCAATTCCAGGGCTTGCTGCGCGAGTATCTGGCGCAGGCTTATGCCGGTCGGCTCGCGCAATATGCCGGCGAGAAATTCCAGGCGCTGAATTCGCAGCAGCAAGGCGACGAAACCGTCGTCTTTAGCGAGGTCACCACCAATGCGGGCGGCAAAATCCGCATCGAATGGCACCTCGTCAACAGCGGCGGCTGGAAGATCACCGACGCCTATGTCGCCGGGGTCAGCATGGCGGTGACCGAGCGCGATGAGTTCGGCTCGGTGATCCAGCAAGGCGGGGGTCAGGTGCAGTACTTGCTCGACCGCCTGCGCCAGAAAGTGGCTGGATAGGCTCGCACCCGAGCCTTATCCGGCCATCCCCGGGCTTGACCCGAGGATCTCCTAGCCGGCCCTCACACGACTTAATGCCGCGTCAGCGGCTTGTATTTGATGCGGCGCGGCTGCTCCGCCGCCGCGGCGCCGAGCCGGCGTTTCCGGTCCGCCTCGTAGTCGGCGTAATTGCCCTCGAACCACACGGTCTGGCTGTCGCCCTCGAAGGCGAGGATGTGGGTCGCGACGCGATCGAGGAACCAGCGGTCATGGGTGATGATGACCGCGCAGCCGGGATAGTCGATCAACCCTTCTTCGAGCGCGCGCAGCGTATCGACGTCGAGGTCGTTGGTCGGCTCATCGAGCAGTAAAAGGTTGGCGCCTTCCTTGAGCATCTTGGCGAGATGCACGCGGTTGCGCTCGCCGCCCGAGAGCTG